>NZ_JBHIPJ010000032.1:0-1286 GCF_042195945.1 Bartonella sp. AP30XZML
TTTGCGGCGTGTAAATATGAGAACGATTATTGCTTAAATCGAGAGTGTTTGCCGTCAATCTCACATCCCCCTCAGCAGACAGCACATTCTCAACACTGATCTCTCCTGATACCGATGTCAATGTCGCGTTGCCATAGCCTATGACCTGATCATAATAGATGTCGTTGCCTGCAAAAATTTCAATATTGCCACCACTGGCAATCTGACCAACCTTCACCCCTTCTTTTGCTGTAATCAAAAGAAAGCCCTTTTCATCTAAAACAAGATCCCCTGAACCGCCCGTAGAAACGACACCTGTCATCAGTGTGCCTGCATCAAGGCTGCCTACCTTTAAAACAGCTTCTTCACCCGTCATTAGCGAAGAAAAGTCAACCGCCCCGCCCTCAATATTTGCCTTGCCATAGGCTAAAAGTTGCCCAAAATGAACGGGAGCATTTGTTTCTGGTTGTGCTTGAATGGCAACATTTTGATGCGACAGGATTGTTTGAGAAACAGATAGCCCGTTATGAAAAACCAGGGTGATATCTCCTGCTCCATAAACACTTTCAGCAACAATCGCACCTTGACTGCTCTGGAGATCAACATCCCCTTGGGTGCCAAGAACAATAACACCAGCAGCACCCGTTGCCGCCATATCAACCCCACCGGCTAAAAAATGAGCTTGTATATCACCACCGGCGTGCGCCTTGAGCTTCCCTTGCGCTAAAACAATCCCCTCAAGCTTCAAGTCTCCACCCGATTCAAGAGCCATATCAGCGCCTGACCCTAGCCCTGAAACTTGAAGTGTCTGGCGCGAAGAAAGCTTCATATTGCCCCCAGAGGTTGCCTTACCGGCAATCGATAAAAGCCCATCCTGCGCCTCTATTTTCAAATGACTATCAGCGCCAACCGTTTCTAACGTCACATCCTTATGGGCGGCAATATCAATATGCTTTTTCGAGGTGATGTGCTTTGCCAATACGCTCTGGCTTTTCGATTTGAGGACAACACCCCCATGACCAAAAACATTCTTCAACGAGATTTTCCCATCAGCAGAAAGATGCAACTGCCCCGCATTGGCGGCCATATCATGGCGCATGCGAACCCCAACACCTTTTTCGGTTGCCACAAGTTTAATCTGATCCGCCTGTAGAGCCCCCAAAGCAGAACCATCTATCGCATATTCTGGTTTACCAGTAATATCGGTCAGTTCTTTCATCTCACGAGAAGCATAATCAAAGTGACCCGTCCCTGCTGTCACTCCAATTTCTCTGCCCGCAACAGCTCCTTCAAAATGCACTGTGCGT
>NZ_JBHIPJ010000033.1:0-7822 GCF_042195945.1 Bartonella sp. AP30XZML
ATTTAAAAGAACTTCATGGAACCGCTAATAAATCCACTCAAAACAGCCACTGCCCTATAACGCTTTTAACAAAAGCACATGTAACAAAAGCACATACCTCTGTGACCAAAAAAGTGACACTAGAAAAACTGCTTTATTTTAACTGCTGAAGATTTCTCCCCCACATTTATATAAAACACCTCTAAACAAAACTGTTTAGCCCGTCAATGGTTAATATATTAATATCCCCATAAATATAAAGGATAAATTTGCTCAACCATATCCCCTTGCATTCATAGAGTGAACCTTCAAAGGACGCCTTATCTATGAGTTTTGAGGATTTTGAGGGTTCTTTTTACCCCCCTTTATATATTTTTTTAAAATAGAAAAATAAAAGTCATTATATTTCAATATATTAGCATTTTAAAGATACAATCTATATAAAAACATAACACGTAAATACAATCTATAATATATATTTAAAGGGATTTTGAGGGTGTGAGAAACCTTCAAAACCTATCTATAAAATGCATCAAAATACTCATTCTGATATTTTAAAGCACATAGTGCATTTATCTTGATTAACCCATGAAATGAATAGCAAATTTTACTACTTTGCTGATCTTATTCCATGTCATGGGCTGTTGATAAGCAGCCTTAAAGACCCCTTTTGAAAAAATATCGGCTTTTTTTAGCAGTTTTTTCCCATTTTTATCGTTATTTGCTTTAAATGCATTTGATTGAATTCGTTTTGATTCTTTTGAAGAGAATTAATCAATAGAATACATTGTTATGGAGTTTATTCTTTATGCTTCGCCCTCATCATTCCGATAATGAACATGTCTCTTTACGCTCTCTCTTAGAATATTATCGTCAACAAGCAAAATCACCCCGTGAATTAGGAACGCTGTTTGAAAACCTTATCATGGCTTATTTGACAAACGACCCGCTTCAAAAGCAAGAATACGAAAAGGTTCAGACTTATTTGGAATGGGCTAAGGAGCATGATGAAGATGGACGTGATATCGGCATTGATCTGGTCGCTACAATCCGTGATCAAGGAGGTTATGCGGCTATTCAATGTAAATGCTATGATGCTTCTCACATAATTAAAAAAGAAGATATTGATAGCTTTATCGCTACCTCTGGGAAAAAGATTTTTACGCGCCGTATTTTGGTTGATAGCACCGAAAGCAATTGGAGTGATAATGCTAACAACACTTGTGATGGTCAAGAGGTTCGTATTCAACAGATTAATCTGTTTGATTTAGAAAACAGTCAAATTGATTGGGGCGCTTATAAAGAACGAGGACAAGCCGTCCTTAAAGAGCAACCGAAAAAAAAGCTTTTAGATCATCAGATAGAAGCGCTTGAAAGAGTTTGTGAAGGTTTAAAAGAAGCGGACCGTGGCAAGCTTATTATGGCATGTGGTACGGGTAAAACATTCACCAGTCTTAAGATAGCAGAAACCCTTGCTGGGAAAGGCAAGCATGTATTGTTTCTAGTGCCTTCTCTTGCCTTGATGTCACAAAGCATTCGTGAATGGACAGCCGATGCATAAGTGCCCTTGCGTTGCTTTGCCGTGTGTTCCGATAAGCAAATCGGCAAGCGGCGTAAAAACCAAGAGGATGATGGGGAAATATCGGCATCGGATTTAGCACTCCCTGCTACCACGGATGCCTCTAGGCTTGTCGAGAAAGTAGGAAACTCTTCGCCCCATGCCATGAGTGTTATTTTTGCGACCTATCAATCAATACAAGTCATTGTTGATGCGCAAAAGGATCATGGTTTAGCAACCTTTGATCTGATTATTTGTGATGAGGCGCATAGAACAACGGGGGCTTCATTAGGAACAGAGGACAATGAATCTGATTTTATCAAGGTTCATGATAACACTCTTATTCGCGGTAAAAAACGTCTGTACATGACAGCAACGCCTCGTATCTTTAGTAATCATGCCAAAAGGCGTGCTGATGAGGTTGATGCTGTTTTAGCCTCTATGGATAATGAAGCCATTTATGGAAAAGCGCTTTATACCTACAGTTTTACCGATGCGGTCAAGAATGAACTGTTAACCCCTTATAAGATTATTGTTTTAGGTGTTGATGAAGGGGAAATCAGTAAAACCATGGAGATGCCCACCACAAGTAAAGATTATGAACTTACTTTAGATTATAAAACAAAAATTGTTGGCTGTTATCAAGCTTTAACCAAACTGGATCTGAAAAATGATCTTGGAGATGATGCGGCTCCTATGCGTCGTGCCTTGGCTTTTTGTAAAGATATCAAGACCTCTAAAAATATCCGTGATACCTTTCAAGGAAAAGGTGTTAAGCGGATTTTCAATAGACTTTATCAAAACCACCCCGATACGCCTCGTCTGATCTGTGAAGTTGATCATATTGATGGGAAGGATGGTGCCAAAGAACGAACAAGAAAACTGGATTGGTTGGAAGAAAATGTGGGGGAAAATCACTGCCGTGTGCTCACCAATGTACGCTGTTTGTCTGAGGGGGTGGATGTTCCTTCTCTTGATGCGGTGATGTTTTTACACCCGCGTAAAAGCCAAGTGGATGTGATACAGGCGGTAGGACGTGTGATGCGGCGCGCTCCGGGCAAGAAAAGAGGCTATATCATTTTACCCGTTGGAGTGCCTGCTGGAATTGACCCCGAAAAAGCTTTAAAGAACAATCCAAAATACAGTGTTGTTTGGCAAGTTCTCGATGCGCTGCTTTCTCATGATGAGAATTTTAGCAAAACGCTCAATCAGATGAATTTAGGACAAGATGTAAGCTCTATTTTAGAAATTGTAACAGTTTCTCAAAATATGGATTTAGAGAATGTCACCACGGTTGTTGATGATATCCCGCTTCAAGCAAGACCAGAGCATGCAAGCGCAAGCAATGTCTCTCCAATCCGTAAATCGCTTTCCATGCATAATGGACAAACAAGCTTCAACTTTATAGCGGCATTCCCTCGCGCTCTTAAAACGGTTTTGATTAAAAGATCAACCCTTTCTGATTATTGGGGCATATGGGCGAACAATGTTGCTGAGATTGCTCAAAACCATATCAATCATCTTAAAGATATTCTTTCTGATGAGAAAGGCAAAGCGCGGTGTGCTTTTGATGCGTTTCATAAGGAATTAAAGAGCAATTTAAACGACAGTATTACGCAAGAGGAAGCCCTTGAGATGTTAGGACAACATCTTGTGACACGTCCCGTGTTTGAAGCCTTGTTTGAGGGCAATGAATTTGTCCAGAACAATAGCATCTCACAAGCCATGGAAAGGATTTTAGCTGAGTTGGATAAAACCGATATCAAGCAAGAGTCTTTAGAACTCCAAGGGTTTTATAACAGTGTAAAATTCCGCGCTTCTGGGATTACCGAACCCCAAGCAAGACAGAACCTTATTATCAAACTCTATGAGGATTTCTTTTCCAAGGCATTTAAAAAAACCACGGATAGGCTTGGGATTGTTTATACGCCCGTTGAGGTTGTTGATTTTATCATTCATTCTGTTGATGATGTGTTGCGGAATGAGTTTGGCAAAAGCTTGGGGTCACGTGGTGTGTCTATTCTTGACCCTTTCACGGGAACAGGGACCTTTATCACACGGCTTTTACAATCAGATCTCATCAAACCAGAGGATATGGAATATAAGTTCCGTCATGATATTCATGCCAATGAAATTGTTTTGCTTGCCTATTACATAGCAGCGATTAACATTGAATCGACTTATCATAGTATCATGAAAGGTGAATATATCCCTTTCAAGCATATTGGTTTGACTGATACGTTTCGGATGCTTGAAGAGAAGAACCTTCTGCAAAAATTATTCAAAGAAAACAGTGAATATTTAGAGCATCAAAAGAAACTGGATATTAAAGTTATCTTTGGCAATCCCCCTTATTCAACAGGTCAAAAAAGCGAAAATGATAATAATGCAAATGTAGAATATGAAATACTTGATAGAAGTATCCAAAATACGTATGCACTTAAATCTCAAGCAACATTAAAAAGAAATCTCTATGATAGCTATATTAGAGCGATTAGGTGGGCAAGTAATCGCTTAAGTTCCCAAGGTGGTATTGTAGCTTATATTTCTGGAAATGGATGGGTAGATAAAGCATTTGCTGATGGCATGCGAAAATGCTTACGAAATGAATATTCTTCTATTTATATCATTAATCTTCGTGGTGATATTCGAAAAAATATAAAATCAAAAGAGCTATCAAAGGAAGGAGGCAATGTGTTTGGTTCTGGAAGCCAAAATGGAATAGCTGTAACGATTTTTGTGCGCAACCCAAATAAAAAACAACCTTGTGAGATTTACTATCACGACATTGGTGATAATCTTTCTACCGAAAAAAAACTTGAGATGCTTCAAGACTTTGGTAATGTTGGTGGCATCACAAATAAATCAGGTTGGAAAATAATTACACCGGATGAACATGGTGACTGGATTCATCAACGTGATAACAATTTCAAAACATTTTTAGCTATAGGCGATAAGAAGGGATGTCATTTCAGACTATTTGAAACGTTTTCTCTTGGAATTGTAACCAATCGTGATGCTTGGACGTATAACTCAAGCCATGAAACTTTAAAGAAGAACATGAGTAATATGATTGCCTTCTATAACAGTGAAGTGGGACGATTTAATGAAGCTTATACACATGCTAACCGCAAGATACGTACAAAGGCTGTAAATAATTTCGTTGATACAGATGAGAGAAAGATAAGTTGGAGCTATAATGTTAAACAAGAATTAGTAAGAGGAAAAATTTCTGAATTTGAAAATATATGCCTCACGCAAAGTCTTTATCGTCCTTTTACGAAACAATGGCTATACTACAACCGTACTTTTAATGAGAGAGTCTATCAAATGCCGCGGATATTCCCTATGGGAAAAGCTGTTGAAAATAAGGTAATACAAATTACAGGTACCGGAACTCAAGCAGGTTTTTCTGTTTTGATGAGTAAGAATCTTCCCAATCTTGATGCATTGGATAAAGGTCAATGCTTTCCAAGATATTTTTACGAAAACACTAGGATCTCAAAAGGTAAAAGTAAGCAACAATCCCATTTATTTGCGAATTCTATAGAAGACAGCAAAACAGCTGGTTTACAGAGGCATGATGCCATTACTGATGAAGGTCTAGACCATTTTAAAGCCGCTTATCCTAATGAAGCCATAACAAAAGATGATTTGTTCTATTACGTTTATGGAATTTTACATTCGGAAGATTACCGTGCTCGTTATGCTCATAATTTATGCAAAGAATTGCCTCGTATCCCTTGTGTAAAGAGTGCTGATGATTTTTGGAAATTTGTAACAGCAGGGCGTGAACTGGGTCATTTGCACGTGAATTATGAAGATGTAGAGCCTTANGACTGTTATCTACAATAGCAATATTACCATAACAGATATCCCTCTTGAAGCTTATGAGTATATCGTCAATGGTAGACCTGCTCTTGAATGGGTTATGGGGCGTCAATGTGTAAAGACTGATAAAAAGAGCGGTATTGTTAATGATGCTAATCGCTATGCTATTGAAACCGTTGGCAACCCTGCTTATCCATTGGAATTGTTTCAAAGGGTTATTACCGTAAGTTTAGAAACAATGAAAATCGTTAAGAACTTACCAAAATTGGTATTAAGAGAAACTGAATAACTTATAAAGCATGCTCACATAATGGGTATGATAAACGCATAAGGGGTATAAGGTCTTATACCTATAGGTTCTATACCCCTTTATACATTGCTTACATACAATCTTTAAAAGGATAATTTATCATTGCGTTATTCTAAAAAGAAAAAACTTGCACTTTTAGATACTCTCATTTGGATTGCTTTAAGACTTTTAAGAAACCCACTCTTAAAGTGAATTAGATTTTTTTACATTGCCTTTAAGAGGTTATACCGTAATCTAAAATGAGTGCTTTATTGTTTTCAAAAGCTTTGTTTAAAGAGAGTTATATGTATTCATTTTGCTTATAGGTTTTGAAGGTGTAAAAACCGTCAAAACCCCCTCAAAACCTATATTATTAGTTGAATTTATAGGTTGTGTTATCAATATGGGTTGTTTTTTTAAGATCTCTAAAATGCTAATGTATTGAAATATAATAACTTTTATTTTTCTATTTTAAAAAAATATATAACGGGAGGTAAAAGGAACCCTCAAAATACTCAAAACTCATAACCATAATGGTCTTGATACATTTCGTATGAGTTACAAGCTATCTTTTGAAAGGCTTTAAGGATCATACGCTTTTTATAAAGCACGTTGTAATCATTCTCTAAATCATAAGGTTATCATTCAAAAGAACTAATAAAATTCATAAAAAGGATTTTGATAACGTAATCAGTTTTTACTTTCATACGCTTTTCATAAGACACGTTTTAATCACTCACTAAAATGATCACTTTTGTCGGTTCAATTTACTGACACATAACTGACATATATATATTATTAATTGTATTTAAGGTTGTACTTTCGATATGGGTTGTATTTTAAAATGTTAACATATTGATATATAATAACTTTTATTTTTTCTCATTAAAAAGAATAATAGAGGGTCTAAAAAGAACTGACAAAACTGACACAACTGACAAAAGCCTATTAAAAAGGATTTTGCTAATCTTTATAATTATCGATCTCTCTTTAGATGTTTTCATAACAGTCTATAAATTATAATTATCCTATTTATCGTTTCTCTTATGAAAATGAAAAATGATGCCATGGTTATAAAGAATGCGTAAAAACAGCAAGGTTTTATAATCATAATGCAAATGAAAGCATTGGTTATAAAGACCATCTCTATAAAAAGCTGTTAAGTTGCAAATGTGTTATAAACAAAATTCACAAAAAAATTAAAAACCATTTAGTAAAAAATCTGATAGGTTATAAAGATAAAAAAACGCATTATGAGAGCGTTTCTAAATATTATAAATGTATAGATTCAAAAAAGAAGCCAATCGTTTCATAAATCCCATAATATAGCCTTAAAAGCACATAAATATAAAAGAAGCTATTCATAAGCATAAGATATTATAAATACACAACGTATTTTAAAAATACAAAAAAATATTAAAAAAGATAAAATATTATTTGACAATAAATACGTATTTTGGTATATAAATAATCAAGTGATCAAAACACTTGTGATTAGCGGATAGATTACGAAACAATCTTTCCAAAGCTTTTAAAAACTGGCTATCTTTTATGCTTTTGTTAGTATATGAGAATTTTGTCGGGTGTGGTTATGCCATACAATACCCATTTATGGGAAAAGCATACAACGGACTAATCACCGTGTTTTGAACGCCCGACGCCCTTTATAGGGTGTCAATTTCAAAACAATTTTGATTAGAAAGAATTTAAAATGAAAAATTCTCAAAATACAATTTCCTCTAACATTTCAAATGAAACCGCATCTGTTAATCAACAAGAGCCTGTAAAAAAATATGAACTTACTAATGAAAACCGCGTTGTTAACGGTATGACTTTACACCGCATTAAAGCTTTAAAAGATTTTGATGATGTTAAGGCTGGCGACCTCGGCGGCTTTATTAAAGATGAGAGTGATCTGTCTCATAAAGGCAATTGCTGGGTTTATGATGATGCTATGGTTATCCAAGCAAGCGTTTCCGAAAATGCTAAAATACGCAATAATGCTTGTGTTGTGAATTATGCTAGGGTTTATGGTAATGCCGTGATTAGTGATAAGGCATGGATTTTGAGTGATAAAGCACGTGTTTATGACAATGCAATCATTAATGGCAATGCAAAAATTGGTGGCTATGTTTTTGGCAATGCCGTTGTGAGTGATAATGCCG
>NZ_JBHIPJ010000034.1:0-5649 GCF_042195945.1 Bartonella sp. AP30XZML
TTCCAAAAAATTGTGAGGTGTATGAAAGGGATAATGTTGTCAATATAACTGATAAAACAGAATAAAGAACGGCGTGGGGGGCGTGCTTTCTTTATGGTGTATAAACGCATATAAAATGCATTGCTATAAACATATCATAAAAGAGAGAGTAACATAAAAAAAGCCGTGTCAAATGATATGACGCGGCTTTCAAATAGCGTTTCTTATTGATTAAAATGAATCATCCACAATGGAGTAATGAATGCATATATACAAAACGTATCATATTGCAAGCGCTCTATGAGAGATATGAAAACTTATCAAAAGAAACGTAAATGGTGCGTATGATCTTTAATCACTCATTTGAATGAGAGAGCCTATAACGCTTGTTATGGCTATCAAACGTATCAAACAAATCAAAATGCTCGATAGCTTTAACAATCCAATCAAAAGCAAATGCATATTCAATAAATATCTGCAAAAAACGTTCTTTTTACATTTGGAAGCGTTGGTTTTTACAAAGCAGCTTTTCATAAGATAAATAAACAAACGCTTTTATAAAGTGTAAGGTTTTTAAGATTTTGCTCTGCTGTGAAAGCTAAATCTTAGTTTTCTCATAAATGAAACGTTTTTAAGAGCAAATGATAACTAAGTTATAACTGTAATAAAAAAGAGTTTTAACGTTTCTTATAAAGATCTCATTTTATGTTTCAAACGTTTAAACGTGCATTTAATGAGGTTCTCATAAGCGTATTTGTACTTTTCATTAAAACCTAATTTCTTTAAATATTAGCCGGTCTATTTTTGGAGGCATTATCTTAGAATAGAGCATTCTTTAAACATTACAGCTTTTGACTCAAAATTAAGTAAAAACCCATACCTTATGATGTTACAATGGTTTTGAAGTTTGTTTGCTTATCTTTGTCTTAATAGCTGCCCCCAAATTTGGAAAGAGCTCATTTGGTTTCGTATTTTTAAACTATAACTTTTAAAATGTTTTTAGTACCAAATCTAAAGTAGATAGTTATTCTACTGCCATGGCATTATTTGCCTCCATTTTTTTGTGGAAGCGAATAGTTCCATTCTTAAAGACTAGCCTGCAATCTATTCATTAAAAGGCTTTTCATTTCATAAGATATAGCATTTTGAATTTCATGACCTTTATTTCCTACCTCGGTAAAAAAATACCGTGGTTATAAAATCGATCTTGTCTTTAAATCCTTTTATGCAATCTTTAAAATGTTCGGTGTTATGATGATGCTGTTATGACAGCTCTCTATTTTGCGCTCGCCAATTTTGGCGAATGTTAATTTGCTCTTTTATGTGATTAACAATCCAATCTTTAAAACAAGATGTGATCTTTAAACGTATGTTATCGATATTTTCAAACGACTAAATTTAAAACAATGTGATTTGTGCTGTGATAAAAACGTATCATAAAATTTATGAACTGTTATGAATGATATCGGCTTTTCATTTCATATGAACGTTTACATGCGTTATAATATTTACATTATGATTTGCTTTTTATGGTCTATTCATACATGGCAATCTTATATAAAAATAGTCAAATGAATCACGTATAAAAGTGTGGATTCTTAAGTGGATTCATATAAAATAACTTCACACAACCTATTGACTTTATTGTGTTTTTTGATATGATATCGAATATCAACTTAATGGGCGCACAATCCGGCTTCATGAAAAAACAAAACATCTCTTGCAGAAAGCTGCCACACCAATGCATCTTCAATACCCGCTAGAGGATTCAATAAAGTTTCTTGTAAAAGCAGGAATGCTACGATTGCTCACATTATAAGGATAAAAAGATGCAGCTGATAAGACCTGGCATGGGAACAGAAAATAGTGCTCAACTTATCCATACGCTTATTCAAATGGCAAGACCGCGCACAGTCATTGAAATCGGTGCTGGTGATAGTACGCGCTTTATCGCAAAAGCACTTCAAAAAGCGAATTTATCATGGCAACAAGATAAAAAGCTTTTAGAATCCGCCATTTGGGAAGAGCGCACAGCGTTGCTTGATCCTTCAGGAGTCCTTGAGAATTACGAACCACGGCTTATCACAATTGATGATTTTACAGTAGAAGGTCAATCAGCAGAAGAAGCATGGCAAGAACTTCTTAAAGATAGCATTAAAAAAGACACTGTAACATTTATCAATGAAAATTTTTTCTCTCTTGATGAAAGCACCCTCAAATCTTGGGCGCCAATAGATTTTGCTTGGATTGATGCAGGAACCCCCGCAGATGATGTACGATTTGTTCTAACCCTTTGGGAACATATCACACCTGGTGGTTATCTTTGTTTGCATGAACCAACAATGATAACAACAATTGCTCTCAATGGCGAACAACGGGTTCGACGTGTTAGAACCCCTATCTGGGAAGAACTCCTCTATCGGCTTGATGGCTCCTATGAGGCTTTAACACTCCCCGAAAACCACAAATATCGCCAAGGTGGTCTGGGAATTATTCGCAAACGCACCCCAGCCGAACAAATTGTACGCGCACAATCACTACAAGCAGAACTCATAGAAATCAATGAACTTCCCATTCGCAACGATCTTTTGCCCATGGGAAAAGAAACCCTTCACAAACGCAATACCCGCAATTCACTGATCTCTGCCATGACATCACCGACACTGCGCGCTGTTTATGCCACCATCATCCTTGGTGCAAAAAATCTTACTGATATCCTCAAACATGTCGATTCAGATGCCAAAAACATTCACAAATCCATCAATCGCCTTTTGAATCTTGGACTTATTCACAACACAACAGAAGGATTTCAAGCCGAAGAGACAGTGTGGAAAATGCTAGAAAATAAACATGAACGGAATAGGGAAAATTTAAGCGACCGCCATTTAGAAACAGAAGAGATGCTATCAAAAATTGGTGAAGCCTTTCAAATGGGAAAAACCTATAGCGAAACGGAAGTTTCCAAGATATGCAACCTCTTTACGATAGACTTTGCCCGATTACGACGCACTCTTGTTGAGAGAGGTTTTTTACAACGCCATGGAGGAAAATATCAACGTATGCGCTAAAAGAGAATTGAAAAATGATTAGCGAACGCTATCGTTTTTCTTCTCTATTTCAAGAGAATGAATAACCTTCCACTAAAAAAATGTAATTTCATTAAAAGGTTACAAAATCATTCATCCCATTCATATGTTGACAATCTATGGAGATGAGATTAGCGTGCTCTCTTCGCAAGAGATGCAATGGGGAGGAACAAGAGTGCGGGATGTCAATTGGTTATTAAATAGGGTTAGAAACAGTCAAACCCATCAGGAGAAGATATAGGATCAAGGTCTCAATGATCTTACGATTGTTGCGCGAACATCCGGGCACAGTGTTGTTGCTCAATCCAAATCATACTCGATATTTCTAAAAACATCGTAGAAAAAACAATATTCTTGCATTGGACTGGCTAGTGAATCAAGAAAGATACTATTTCAACGAAATGTGCACAGCAAAAACAGGGCTGGCAAAACTTCCTCAAAAGATACAACAAAATGTCTTTGATCATTTAACAACACTTCTATGGAAATTCCATGGGCAAAAATAAAATAACTTTTTTCATCTATAGCACAGTTTTTCTTTCTGAATTTTCCTTTTTCTTTGTACTCCCTCTGCTTGGAAACTCTTCTCTCATAACTGCTGCCAATGTTGCTTTTTATCTCGCTGGATCAGTACTCCTTGAAAGCATTCTCATGGTAACCACAACGGGTTTATTAGAAAGATTTTCGCGCAAACTCTTAATGGCTACCGCCTTTATTTTAAGGAGTAGCGCTTTTGTGTGCATTATCCTATCGCTCACACCTTCTGCATGGTTGATCTTTTTTACCTTAATGGCTTTTTCGAAAGCAATTTCAAAGCCATTTTTGAGAGAAATTTTATCAGAACATCTCAATAAAAATGCTCTTAAGCGCGCATTAACTCTCTATTCTTTTTTTCAAAATGCTGCTGTCGTTATCGCCCCTCTTGTTGCAACGAGTGCTATAAAATACAACGCATCGACCTTCTTAATGGCTTTTTTTGCACTCCTTGGTTTGTATCTTTGTGTTCTATCCATTCAAATTGTTTATCATTACCCGCATAAAACATTATCTCTTGAAAAGAATAAAAAAACAAAAAAAGCTCTTCTTTCTTCTTTAAAAACAATAATACATAATCGTTCTATTGCTTATTTGCTGGTCACGGCTTTGCTTTGTGCATTCCTCATGGGAATTTTCATCACCACCACAACACTTCTCAGTAAATTTGACAGCAATCTCGCCCCTTATAGTGGAATTTTCTTTTCAATTGTTGGCATCAGTATTTGTATCTGGCAAGGAATAATCAATAAACATCTCAGCCTTTCTGATAAATCAACTTTCTACCTATTATGGCTTATGGGAAGTTTCTCCTCATTTTTCCTCATGGGTGGGGTCTTTACCGCTGTGACTGCATTAATTGCCTACAGTGTCTATGAATCTGTCATGATTCCATGAGATATACTATCAAGCAGGGAAAACAACCTCATCCCTCTCTGCCAGCGTTCTTTTTAGTTATATTCTTGTTATTTCAAATATTGGCCAAGCTGCCGGCTCATGGACAAGTGGATGGATCATCAGCCATTTCAACAATCATATCGCTTTCACCTTTTGCATAATTGTTGGTGCCTCCGCCTTTGCTTCTTGCCTGTGCCTCATGCAAACTAAAAAATAAGCAGCTTCCATGTCACATATAATTTTTGCAACCGGTGGCACAACAAGAGTGCCTAAAACACTTCGCCATAAATGGCTCAATTATGATTTTGTAACACACTCTGCGACAAAAAAGCTCAAAACGGTCTTTAAAGATTGCTCTGTAAACTCCGTTGCAAATTGTCTCATAGCTTAAAGGATTATGGGGTAGACAAGCGTAAGGTAGCTACATTCTGCACGAATAATATTCTATTGATATCCATGTGCAATACAGCCAAATCATTTTTCTTATAATTCGCTCATTTCTGCCATGACCTCACCGACACTACGCGCTGTCTATACTGTTATTATACTTGGTGCTAAAATTCTTTCTGATATCCTCAAACTTGTCAATTCAGAGACCAAAAACATTCACAAATCTATTAATCGCCTTTTAAACCTTAGTCTTATTCAAAACACAACAAAGGGATTTCAAGCAATCGATAAATTATGGCAAGCGCTAGAAGATAAAAATGTACTAAATATGGAAAATTTTAGCGATCGCCATTTAGAAACAGAAGATATACTTACAAAAATTGCAGAAGCATTTCAAATAGGAAAAAACTATCGCGAAACAGAAACATCAAAAATATGTAGCCTTTTTACTTTAGATTTTGCGAGATTAAGACGAACCTTGGTGGAAAATGGATTTTTAAGACGATATGCAAGCAAATATCAGCGCATACGTTGAAAGAAAAAATTCAAGTATTTGAGTTTTTCTTGTGCAGCGTTTTGTTTTTTTGTTTTCTGTAAAGAGAATTTAGGACAGCTATGCGCCCCCCTTAGTATTTAGTGATATAGATAGTTTGGAGTTCAATGAATTATTTGCAGTTTTTTTGTTACAAAAAGTTAGCGGATTGTTTTGAGGATTTGGCTATACAGGCTACACATAAGACAAAAGAAGAGATGACATAAGAGC
>NZ_JBHIPJ010000035.1:0-36909 GCF_042195945.1 Bartonella sp. AP30XZML
AAGAAGATAAGTTGGAACCTGTGGAACAACCGCTCTAATTTGGAGATTAGACTGAACATCAAGCGGTATAGAGAGATTAGACGAAGGATTAACAGGGGCAAAAGACCCAGAAGGCTTTGGTTTAACAAGGGCAGAAGGAGAAGGAACAGAATCCGGAGATGAAGGAGATACCGTAACAGAGGGCGGTAATAGAAGCTCCATGAAATGATTATTAGATGGAATTTTCTAGGCAAGAAACTGAAGTGTAGAAGGCTGCTCGTAGGAAACTTTGCCCTTTAGAAGGGGAAATCAAAAAATTTTTTATTTAGGAAAATAGTGTTGCATTCCCTTCTTCTGATCGTAGGAATAAATCGTTGTTTTAATGATGATATCAGCTATTTTTTGCCAAATTTTTAAGAAAAATGCTTTTGTGGAAGTATGTAGCCTATATAGATGTTTATAGGGAGATGGGGGGCGGTCTTGAGGGTGATGTTTTTATTCTTGTATGGGGGTAGCAATGTTAAAAGGTCAAAAAACATGTTTAAGGTATTTTCTTGTCTAAAGGGGGGGAGGAAAGGAAGAGGGAAGATTTAATGATTACGAAGATTTTAGGAGATTTTGGGGGGGAGATTAGGGAGATAGGATTTCTGAGAGCTCTGGAGATGCACGGGGATAAGATTTCTGGAGGATTGTGTGGGCATTTTTTATAGGCGATAATTGCGCTTGTCGGTGTAATTTAATCAGCGATATTGATTATACCACATTCACCATTTTCGCTACCGAAGGAGAGGTTTTGCCCTGCTTGATCCCAGTTAAGTGCTGAGATAGCGCTTTTCCCACAACCTTTTAGAAGGACTTCTTTTCCATCATGAAAATGTGCCGCTAAAATCATTCCATCATTGAAGCCTATTGCTACAATTTCTTTGTTTGGGTGGCATGAAACGGTGCTAACAAGTGCATTTGCTCGTGTGCCTAGTTCTAGTGGTGTTTTTCCTATGGGGCCATCTTTTGTATGAAAGGGCCAAACAATTGCGGCAGAGGCACCTGATGTTGCTAGCCATTTTCCTTTTGCGCTCCAAGACCAGCTTTTGACTTTGCTTGGATAGCCACTCATGCGGAGGTGCTGATTATCAGTGAGACGCCAGCCATGCAAGGCGTTTTCTTGCATGGTGGAAATGACATAGCGGTTGTCTGGTGAAAAGGTGACACTACAATGAGCTCCTTTCCATACCAATGTGGTGGGAGATATTTGCGTTGATAACCAATGAAGAGTGACTCCATTGTAATGGGCAACGGCAAGTCGCAAACCTTTTGGGGCAAAAGCAAGGCCTTCTACACTGCGTTCATGTGTGAGCTCTTGTCGTTCTTTTCCAATATGCGCAAATGCGAGGCGTGAAGAGGAAAAAGCAAAAGCTTTTTGTGGACCAAAAGCAACGTTGTTTATCCATTTGCGTTCTTTTTGGCTTAACAATTCCGTGTGATCTGCTGCGGTTGTTTGACAGACTTTTCCATCTTCTCCACCGGTGATGATCGCGGTATTGTCATGGGAAAAATGGCTTGAAATTATTCCTTGGTGAACTTCAACGATTTGTGGGGTTGGATTAAAAAAAACAATGAAACCTTCTACGGAAACAAAGGCTGGTTTATTGCCTATAAAACCGCAGGAAAGGCAGTAACTTTTGAGATCATAATGGGTAATGTTTGGCATTATCACTCACTTATGCGCAATTTTCAAAACCAGTTTTTAATTTTTCAGCATCAAGAGAGCGTCCTATAAAGACAAGGCGGCTTTCTCGTTTTTCATCTTCACGCCATGGGCGTTGATGTTGTCCTTCAAGAAGCATATGTATCCCTTGAATGACGTAACGATCATCGTCTCCTTGAAAGGCGATAATGCCTTTAAGACGCAAGATATCAGGCCCTTGTTGCTGTGTAACCTGCTGGATCCAAGGGAAAAACTTTTCTGGTTGCAGAGCATCTGTTTTTAAACTTACAGAAGTGATGGTAATATCATGAATGGTGGATGCGTGATGATGGTCATGATGACAATCGGGACCGCACACATGGTTGGCATGTTGGTGTGCATGTTCGTGATCGAGAAAATGAGGTTCATGATCGAGAGTCCGTTGGAGATCAAAAAAACCACGATTAAGGAGTGTCTCAAGAGGGATATTGGTGCGCTGTGTTGTATAGAGTATAGCGCGAGGATTAATGGCCAGAATAAGGGATTCAGCATGGCTGCGTTCTTGTGGGGTGACAAGATCAATCTTATTTAAAAGAATAATATCCGCGAAAGCAATTTGGTCTTCAGCTTCACGACTTGTTTTTAATTGAGAGGGAAAATGCTTTGCATCAACGACTGCTATGACACTGTCGAGAGCTGTTTTTTCATGGATAGTATCATCCATGAAAAAGGTCTGTGCTACGGGAACGGGATCAGCAAGCCCTGTCGTTTCTATAATGATCGCATCAAATCGATGAGAACGTTGCATCAGACTTTCCAGAATGCGAATGAGATCACCACGCACGGTGCAGCAAACACAGCCATTATTCATTTCATAAATTTCTTCGTCTGATTCAATGATCAGGTCATTATCAATACCAATTTCACCAAATTCATTGACAATGACGGCATAACGTTTGCCATGATTTTCATTGAGAATGCGGTTGAGAAGGGTGGTTTTCCCAGCACCAAGATAGCCTGTGAGAACCGTAACGGGAAGTTTTTTGGGGTGTATCGTTTCCATGGAGAGACCTTTTATTGTTCTTTATTGCCATGTGTTTATGTTAAATCGATTGATATCATCAAGTAAATCACGAAGCTGAGACAGAACATGAGAAAAGATTGCTTCACCGGCTTGTGGTGTTGCTTTGCTTGCATTTCCTGCTGCACCTTGCGTGTTCAGATCTCGCATTGTCCAACCAAAGGCATGAGGACCATAAGCACGTAAATACCGATAATTGGCAATCATATCCGCTTGTTTATTATGAAAATTTTCTGCCTTTTCCATATGGACTTTTTCTGGTGCTAAATAGAGCATGAGAGAGGTTTCGATAAAGCCTCCATGGATATCAAGATGTTGTTGAGATGGCTCCATGAGACCTTGTGGTAAACCAAAACGGCTCCAGCTTGTTGCTACAGCGAGCATGGAAAGGCGCCTTCGTAATTCGGTGATAACAATGCTCATTAAAGGTGAATTTCCTCCGTGAGCATTGAGAAGAAGAAGACGGTTGATCCCTTTGTGATAACAGTTTTCACCAATCTTTATCCATCGCTTAATCGCATCAGAAAAGGTAAGGGTTTGTGTACCTGTAACATCCATATGTTCTATAGAATAGCCAATCTTTTCAACCGGTAAAAGTGCGATATGAAACTGCTCTTTTGTTTGTAAAGTGAGAGCTTTTGCAAAAGCTTCAGCTATAATCCAGTCGGTTTCGAAAGGAAGGTGCTCTCCGTGATATTCGTGTGCGCCCAAAGGTAAAAGAGCGAGAAAAGGCCTGTTAGATACCATAAATTATTGCCTAAAAGAGAAGTTAACATAGACAAAGTGATCGAAGGTGCTGTCACTATTTAATCTATCTATAAGAGAAACGCAAATAGGCGTCTTTTTACATCACATATGGATGCATAAAAATGAGAGCTTTGTTAAAAATAGAGAAGCTTTTATTGAGCAAAGCCAACGCAATTTTTCTGTAATATGAGGCAATATTTCTCAAGATAGTTATCTTTTGTAATTATTTCTGATGTATATTCTAATTTTTAATAAGTAAATATTCATACATATTAAATTCTTATACATCAAATAATGAAAAATATTTTCATTATTTATTGAAATATGTAATTTTTTAGTAAGTTTATCTATTCCTTTTATTTAAAGCATTTGATCAATTCTTTATTATTATTTATTTTGCACAAATTGCAGACAGTTATGTGAATATTGCCAAAAATTTCTTTCAAAGAGAATTATTTTTTACTAATACAGAGTAAATATAATTACTCAAAATATAAATAAGGCTGCGCTCTACAATATTGACGAAAAATATGGAATAACTTTTATGAAAATTAAGAAAGAAAGTTGTTTTTCAGTATTTTTGGGATCATTTCATTTTTCATGATTCTCTTTTTATTTAATTTTAGGTAGTTTGTTGGAGCTCTAGTATTGCTTATAATGTTTTTGTAAATCTGATAGATTTACTTATTTTATGCGTTTGTTTTGTTAGGTTTGAAAGTCAATATTTTGTGTTCTTTATGCTGTATGAGATAAAAGGGGCTGAATTACCTCTTTGAAGATGCTATGCGATATTTTTTTCTTTATATATCAGTAAAAGTTGAGAATCATTTTATTAATGTCTTTTCCATTTTAAAATAGAGTTCTTAATTGCTTTTTTACATTTTTATACCTATTTTATAGAAAATGAGTACACTATTTTAAGGTTGTTTTATTAGGATAGATTTGTTTTAGATCAAGTTTTTATTCGCTATCAAATTTATTTTTCAATATTACTGATAAGTGATATAATAAAAATCCATTAAGTACTATTTCATTTTTATGTTTATTGAAATAATAGACAATCATATATCATTATATTGGCAGTTTTAAATTTTATAGTTCTTTAAAATTAATTACATTTTAAATTATTTATAAAAGCTCTATTATATAATTTTTTAAATTAATTTGTTTCGTAATATTTCTTATAATAAGAAATTTAACAAATTCTTATTATTTTTAATTATAGCAATAAAAATGACAAAATAATATTACTGTTAGTATCTTGATTTATTATGGTGTAAAAGGAATAAATTATTTTTATCATTTATTGTTTTTTATCTTTACATATAATACATAATGTGTTATGTTATAATAACAAAATTACATATAATATTTTATTATGTGCAATTATATAAATGATTAAATATAAGTTTTGGTTTTTATATATGTGAATATTCTTTCATTTTTTCAGTGAAGAAAAAGAGGAGCAAAGAAAGCTATGTTTAAAATATTTAAAAATCGTGTATGTTCATTTACTTTTACACTATTTATTCTTTTTTTTGTACAAACTATAGAGGGAAATGCAAGTTTTGTAAAAAATAAAGTTAAAGATAGAATAGCAATTACTATTCCTACACTAGAAAAAAATATAGCTATTAAAGCTGTGGATAGAGTTTTTATTCAAGGCGTTGAGGAACAAGATGTTATTGCTTTAGGGAAAGCTGAAAAAGCTGCTGCCTTTTCAGGTTCAGCCTTTTGGGGGGGGATAGGTATTTTATCACTTCTTGCTTCTTTATGTATTGGGGATGTATTAGGTGCTGTTGTATCTCTTTTTGGAATATTCAGTACACTTTAGTAGAAAACTCATCGACAGAGTCGAGGATTTTTTTGTTCACTTCATTATTTAAAAAAATAAATATTTTAAATTATTTATACTGCAATAGATAATAAAATCACTACTCTTAATAATAAATGTAGCTTTTATTAACATTATTAAAGTTCAAGATCCTACATTTATGTTTTTTTTTACAAATTAGTGTAACCTGATTTTTTTTACAGTTTATGATTATTTTCTAGTAATAAGGCTAGTATACTTACTATCTTTATCAGTCTTTTAATATTGTCTGCCTTTTCTCATATGAAGATTATTCATCAAAGGTATATTTTATCCTTTTTAAATTTTTTTATCTTTCATAAGGGGATAAAATAAAAAATATCCCTATATCCATGGCTCTCATGTAATAAGAAAAATGAGAAATTATTATTTATCATTCAAATTTGTTTATGTTAAATACATCAAAAGTATTTTTTATGTATAACAAGTTGTGTTCGTGTATGGACAAAATTATTTAAAAAAAAGAGTAAAAATTCTTCTTATGAATTATCTCTAAGGTTCAAGGACTGTTGTAGTATTGGCAAATAAATGATGGTGCTGGTTTGTATCTTTATAGAGTAAAGATAGTAATACACAATGAATCTTATGCCATCTCATGGAGTGGTTTATACTGTCGCATTTACGGGACATATTGTGAGAGGAAAGTGGTAATGTGCATCGTTGGAAAATGCTTTTATTAAAACATAAACCTGTATTTGCGATAGAAGTGTATTCTGGGTTATTCTGTTGCCTAAGGGAAGGATACTGTTAAGTAAGGTAATTCAGGAGTATTTATAGCTTAGCGGAAGAAGGGCAATGAAGTAAAAGGTCTTGTTTAGCACGAAGACGTGCAATCCATTGATCTTCACGAATAGCAGTATTATGTACTGTAATGAGTTCGTTTTTTTTAATTGCAGCTGTTACTGTTGCTTTTTCTAAAAGACCACAAGGAATGGCGTGGTGAGCGCGTGCTTCTGCGATGTTCATTATCCAAGCACGATAAGTATAAAGACCGATAAAGTCTAGCTGATCACCTGGATGTAAATCTTTTTTAGCAACAGCACAGACTTCTACTACGGGATGGCTAAGAGGGACCATATCTTTTTTGCCATAAAGCATAATACGTGCGCAGGTGAGGGGAACTTCCATTGCTGTTAAATGATAGGGGCGATGAAAGGTGAAGTAAGGTCCCTGGCCAATTTTTAAATCTTCCATACGTTCGCGTAAACGTGGGTGTGCTATTTCGGCAATGACAAAGACACCTGGTGAAACACCTTGACCTATTGAATAATCTACAACACCATATTGCTGTAAAATGCCCCCATCTTGCTTTGGAATAAGCACTTTGTTTAAATCTTGTAGCGCTGCTCGTGGTCCATGCATTCCTGGGCAATCGGGGAGAAGTCCGGTGGCATTGGCAATGGCTGCCATTTCAACCATCGTTTTGGAACCATCAATAAATTCAACCAACATGCGCACATTCATATTACGCCGGAATGCTTCTTCTTCGTAAGCGTCAGGTGTAGCATCAAAGCGCAGAGGATTATTTTTTCCTTTACCCGCTACAACAATCTTATGTCCAAGGGCTGAAACAAATTCTATGAGTTCCATACAAGAAGTAGGTTCATCGCCGGCACCAAGTGTATAAATGAGCCCTCGTTTTTCTGCTTCATGTTTGAGATAAGCGCCAATTGTAACATCTGCTTCAACATTCATCATGACAAGATGTTTGTTATTCTCAAGCGCTTTGATACCAATCTCTGCTCCTGCTTCGGGATAGCCTGTTGCATCAACGATAATATCAATTTGTTCATGGCGCAAAACAAGGTTAATATCATCTGTTGCTGCAATCAAACCCTTTTCAATGCTTTGGGTGAGAGCATAAGTATTTTCAACTTCACAGACATGTCCATCTTCGCCATAGGCTAGTGTAGCGGCATCAAAAATACGTGACGGTGTCCTCGTGGCTACAGCAGCGACTGTTATACCATCCATATGCGCAATACTTGATAATAAATCTGTGCCCATTTCACCACAACCAATCAGTCCAATACGGATGGGGGGATGGTTTTCTGCACGTTGTTTCAAATCATGCGCTAAACCTGTTAGGTTCACATTGCTTGCCATTCTTTTTTCCTATTTGAAAACTATTCTGCTAAAGAACTTTTCTCATTCATAAGGTGCATTTGTTTTTAAGACAATTAATCTTTTATTCTTGATGCTCTAATCAATGGATTTTATAAAAGCAAGAGGGGTGGTTTCTTTTATCAAATAAAATAGGAATAGCGTTATGCAGCAAAAAATAACAGTACAAGATGTCACCAGTTTTATTGGGAAAGAAGTGGGATTATCGGAGTGGCGTCTTGTTACACAGGATATGATTAATCAGTTTGCATGTGCTACAGATGATCATCAATGGATACACGTTGATGAGGAAAAGGCTAAAAAAACACCTTTTGGCGGCACGATTGCTCATGGTTTTTTAACATTATCGCTTTTGTCTACGCTCGCTTATGAAGCTCTTCCAGAGTTGGAAGGGAGCACAATGGGGATTAATTATGGTTTCGATAAAGTACGCTTCATGAGTCCTGTGAAAACAGGGGTACGGATACGTGCGCATTTTGTGTTAGACGACGCAGAAATTCGCCCTTCTGGTCGAGTGGTTTTCCATTATGGGGTTACGGTGGAAATTGAAAAGTTAAAAAAACCAGCTCTTACAGCTCAATGGCTTATTGTTGCTGTTGTGGAAGAAAAACCTTCCAATATCTAGATTATTTGAGTGCTTTATTTTATAAAATTTTTATACAATTCTATTAGAAGTTTCTTCAATGATGATATTGAGAATAATCTATAGAATGATAGATATGGTGGAGCTATCATAGCGTTGATAGCCATAGCAGGTTGCTATCTTTCCTAGATCGTTTTGAAGAGGAGTTTCCTAATGAAGATAGTGCATTGCTTCACGCTTTTGTTTATAGCGTTCTTTAATGGGATCATACCCATCACGTAAAACAGAACGCTTCAAATGGAATATACTTGCGTTGCCAATTCACGGGCTTATTTTAAAGCAACATCTCTCAACGCTCGTCACACCCATTTCGCAATGGCGCCTGTGAATAGTATAACGATAAAGCCATTGAGCACCCCTATCTTTATGCTTGTGAAGAAGAAAGCCGACACCATCATATTATATGCTAGCCGCCAATGTTAAGACAGGTCTTGGCGCTTGAGATAATTCATAAGAGGCATGCCTTTCTTTCTTGTATAGTTTTACTCACACGTCTCTTCCCGCTTTTAACGTGCAAGCGAGAGGTTTTGGTTGATTCTATATGGAACAAATTGGGAATGAGAGGATCTTACGGTATTCAGAGTTCTCATTCAATATGAATAACGCCATATTATCATTATAAATTCAATGTGTTATCTAAGGTTGGGAAAGGTCGTGACCAATGTCTTAATTTAAAGAGAGTTTCACATACTGTGAGATCTCTTATTTTATCCCCTTTTATATTAAAGCCATTAAAACTATTTTCTTTCATGTTACAAACGGATGGGGAGAGATAAAAACTGTTTAAGAAAAAAGTTTCTAATCTCTTATGAGTGTTTTCGATAGGCAAGGGTTGGTGCACTTGGAAAGTGGCAAAGAGGATGATGGTATTGGCATGTGAAATTCTAAGTCTTTTAATGTTTTGTTTTATCAAGTTTTTGTACGATTTTATCAGAAGTCCATTGGGTTGTAATATTAAGCACGATCAAAAGGATGATGACGATGGTCATGATGAAGGTATTGTAGCGTTGGTAGCCATAGCGGATTGCCATATCCCCTAAACCGCCTCCACCAAGATATCCAGCAAGTGAGGTGGCTCCTATAAGAGAAATGACCATGACTGTAAAACCTGTAATCAGGCTAGGGAGAGCTTCAGGAATAAGAACATGTCTGATAATTTGAAGACGACTTGCACCCATAGAGCGGATCGCTTCAATGAGACCGTTTTCAACGGTTTTAAAAGAGAGTTCCGCCATGCGAGCATAAAAAGGGATAGCTGAAATGGTCAGTATAAAAATTACAGCAGGCATTCCTATCCCTCTTCCTACAACAATACGCGTAACGGGAAGAAGATAAAATGCAAGAATGATAAAGGGAATGGCACGAATACTGTCAATGATCATGCTTAAAGGGCGATTGATGAGAGATGAGGAAAAAATCCCTCCGCGTGCTGTTGTGTGAAGAAGAAGACCAAGGGGAAGCCCTATAATAAATGCCATAACAGAAGCACTAAGTGTCATCAATATTGTATCAATAACAGCTTGGGGAAGTTCATGAGACAGAACATTAAACATAGCCTAAGACCTCACAATATCGTCCTTTTTTCGTTAACCATTGAACAGCTTTTTCTAAAGCTTCTTTATCTTCTCCAGGAAGAGCCAAGAAGAGTCGCCCGATGGTTTCATCTTGAACTGTATCAATGCCACCATGCAAAATACGTGCTTTTAAACCACTCTCATTTTCTAGAAGATGAAGAAAAGGCTGCTGGGCAATTTCACCGGCAATATTAATTTCAATGACAGCTTCTCGTCCGATTGGTTTGAGATTTTTCGCAAATTTTTCAGGAAGTTGCGGGGTTACAAGCTTGAGCATAGCTATGGTTGTATCGTCTTGCGGTGATGTAAAGATGTCTTTCACACGTCCTTCTTCTACAATATTCCCCTGATTAAGAACAACAACGCGATGCGCTATGGTGCGCACAACTTCCATTTCATGGGTGATGAGCACAATCGTGAGATTGAGGTGTTTATTAATATCAGCAAGGAGCTCTAGAATAGATTGTGTTGTTTCAGGGTCAAGAGCAGAGGTGGCTTCATCTGATAACAATATTTTAGGATTAGCAGCAAGAGCGCGTGCAATGCCAACGCGTTGTTTTTGTCCCCCGGACAATTGTGCTGGATAGCAATATTCTTTCCCAGATAACCCAACCAATTCAATCAGTTCAAGGGCACGTTTGTGGCGTTGTTTTTTACTTACACCACTTAATTTAAGTGGCAATGCAATGTTATCAAGAATATTCTGCGATGAGAGAAGATTGAAATGTTGAAAAATCATCCCAATTCGTTGACGGTAAGGCGCCCATTCTATCTCTGATAGATTAGAAATATCAACACCTTCAAAAAAAATGGACCCTGCATCAATCTTCTCTAACCCATTTAAACAGCGGATAAGTGTTGATTTTCCTGCTCCACTGCGCCCAATAATGCCAAGGATTTCACCAGCATGGATATTTAAAGAGAGATTATTAATTACCCGAACACCAGCCGTTTTGTTAAAACAACGGCTGATGTTTTTTAAGGAGATAAGAGTAGGTTTTTCCATTCACAATTACTCGGATATTTGGCACAGTTATTCAGATATTTGGCACAATTACCAAGATGTTTGGGCGGTATTGCCAAAAATCTCTTTGATTTTTGCACGGATAAGATCGTTGTTGTAAGCGGCAACTAATTTTTTAACCCATGGTTCATCTTTTTCACTCGTGCGTACAACGATGATATTATCATAAGGATTATTTTTTGCGCTCTCCCATGCGACTACATCTTTTTCGAAGTTTAATCCGGAAACAATAGCCCAGTTTGTGTTTATAATTGCAAGGTCAAAATCGTCAATAGCTCGTCCTAACATACCGGCATCGAGCTCACGAATTTGCAGGTTTTTAGGATTTTCGATAATATCAAGTGGAGATGCAAGAATATTATGAGGATCTTTTAACTTAATGAGACCTAAAGAATTAAGAAGAAGTAAGGCTCTTCCACCATTAGATGGGTCGTTCGGAATACCAACATGTGCACCATCACGAAGATCTTTTAAGTCTTTTATTTTGTGTGAGTAAACACCGATTGGAGCAATAAATGTATAGCCGACAATTGAAAGTTTATAGCCACGTTGTTTCATTTGTTCATTAAGATAAGGGGCGTGCTGAAAAGCATTCGCATCGATCTCTCCTGCGTTAACAGCATCATTAGGCAAAGCGTAATCAGAAAAATAAACGAGTTCAATATCTAAACCGGCTTTTTTAGCCTGTTCAGCAGCTGTTTTCCAAATAATCGTATCCCGTCCTTCCATAATACCAAGTTTGATTTTTGTTTTGTCTGCGGCCATGGAAAAAGCAGTAGACAAAAAAAGTGCAAAGAGAGAGAGGAATAATCCTATAATCCGACTACGAGAAAAAATTTTTAATGTCATATGCTTTTAACTTTCTTTTTCGAGAAATTTTTTGAGGGAAGTTTCAATATACTCTGTATTTTTTTAGGCAGATTTAAAGTTATACAAGCTTTAGAGAATATTCAATCACTTTTATTTTTAAAAGAGTATTATTTTTCCTTCTATTTTAGTTGTTTTGGGGGCTGATCATCATTCATTCTCAGAAAATCTCTGAAATTCAAATAATTAATTCTTTTATTGCAATCATTTGTTGAGGGAACCAATGCCCCTTTAAAAACTTCTGTAAGGGACAATTGGTTGAAGAACCGGACGATCAGATGATGCTTTAGCCGTAAATTCATGAAGAACATACTGCGCAATCAAGATCAAAAGGCCGTGTTCGTGTAGGCGATAAAGAGAAATTTTGTTGCAATGTTGTGGGTTTTTTGGGGGGGAATAAAGGTTGCTGATCATTGGATTTAAACGCGGCAAATTTTTGCAAAGGCGAATTTTTGCCCTTCATACGTTTTAAGAGAGGAAGAAAAATAATGTTAAGAAAGAAATTTTTATCAACAATGATGACTTTATGGGCTTTAGGAGCGTCAGGGGTGGCTGTGACTGCTTTTCACGCACAAGCTGGAACCATTACAGGAACAGTTGCTCGTGTTGCATCAGGTCAGGTATCTTTACGCACAGGCCCTGCGACAGCTTATAAAGTTATCACAATGGTTCCAATGGGAGCAAAAGTGCAAATTTATGGCTGCCTATCCAATAAAACTTGGTGTTCTCTTGGTTATCATGGAAAAGTTGGTTGGGCATCTGCACGTTACGTCAATGTTAACGATGTTCCTACCATTGCTTTTAAAAAGATGCCAGCAAAATCAAAATCCATGGTAAAATCGCCAAAAGAAAAAGTAAAACAGGCTGTTTCCGACTTTAAAGCTCTTCCGGCGATTCAAAAAACACGGAAAAATATGCAAAAACTATACAGAACAGATATGATTATCGATTCTACAGGTGTTAAAAAAAGGGATGAACGAACAATTTTAAATCCGTCGCAAAAAGCACAAGGCGTTTCTGTAAAGCACGTGAGTGCTTATAATCCCTCCTTTCCTGATAATGTCAATTACAAAAATTTTGAACGTAATGAAACGCGTTACCGTGTCGTGACCTATCCTGCTCGATAAGGGTAAAGTTAATTTCATAACCGGAATGACAAAAAGGATCAGCAGCATGAAGCAAACAATGCTTATGCTGCTGATCCTATTGTACCGTAAAATGTCATTAAGGCGGCAATGCTTAACTTAAGGTGGCGAGGCATTCAAGGATATTCAGAGTCAAATTTGACAATACCTTGGATTACAGTTCTTTAGGATGGTGATATGAACCTTCAGCTGGGGAAGGTTATACTGAAGAGAATCCGGACTTTTGACAGGACCGGCTAGGGGCTCTTTGTCCTTCGGACAGGGCGTTAATTTGCGGACTTAGGCTTTATCAAATTACGAGAAATGAGCAATTCAGCAATTTGAACGGCATTCAATGCTGCTCCTTTTCTTAAATTATCGGCGACAACCCAGAAAGCTAAACCATTTTCAACGGTGATATCTTCACGAACACGGCTAATAAAGGTATCATCTTCTCCGGTACCTTCATAAGGTGTGGTATAACCACCATCTTCGTGTTTATCGATAAGCTGACAACCTGGTGCATCGCGGAAGAGCGCTTGTGCTTCAGATGCGCTTAGTGGTTTTTCAAATTCAACATGGACGGCTTCGGCATGACCGATAAAGACAGGGACCCGAACAGCAGTGGCTGTTAATTTAATTTTCGGATCGAGAATTTTCTTCGTCTCAACCGTCATTTTCCATTCTTCTTTTGTATAACCATCTTCCATGAAAACATCAATATGAGGAATGACATTAAAGGCAATGCGTTTAGTGAATTTTTTTGATGTAATTGGGTCTGCAACAAAAACTGCGCGTGATTGTTCGAAAAGTTCGTCCATTCCTTCTTTACCAGCTCCAGAAACAGACTGATATGTAGAGACAACAACACGTTTAATGATTGCAGCATCATGGAGAGGTTTTAAAGCTAAGACCAGTTGAATTGTTGAACAATTAGGATTTGCTATAATATTACGCTTAGAAAAGGCATTTATAGCTTCGCCATTGACTTCAGGGACTATCAACGGAACATTGGCATCATAGCGCCACGTGGAGGAATTATCGATGACGACACAGCCGGCAGCAGCAATTTTAGGGGCGTATTCTTTGGAAATGCTCCCTCCCGCAGACATAAGACAAAAATCTGTGTCAGAAAAATCGTAAGTATCCAGTGCTTTTACTTTTAAAGTTTTGTCTCCATAAGAAACTTCTTGTCCTAATGAGCGTCGTGATGCTAGAGGGACAATTTCATGCGCAGGAAAACCACGTTCTTCTAAAACTGTAAGCATTTCACGACCAACATTTCCGGTTGCGCCGACAATTGCAACTTTATAACTCATTTTCTATATACTCCTCATGTCTCTCCACGTTTATTCCCCGTGCTATACTCAGGAGAGAGTGAGTTGGTCAAGGAACATCATTAAATTATATTTTTGATTTTCAACAACTCAATTTTGTGCACACCAATCATCATTGTTAGCACAATAAATTGTTTTATTTCAAATAATACGTCTCTTTTAATCTTTCAGAATTGAAAAAATTGAATATTTTACGCTAAGCTATTATCTCTTTAGAAAACACTTTAATTAAGTGAATTTCTTATCTTCTGTCAATTGTTTACCTTCTCACTTTTGAATTTTTTAAGGATGGTATTACGTATCGCGTTGGTGGAATCTTTTTATACTTTATCTGTTAATTGTTGAATTATTTAATTTTCTCCCTATACCTTTAAAAGCGAAGCTTCCTATTACAGTCTGTAAACAGCTAGATTCTAGCGGCTTCCCATTTTTCACTTAAACTAAAGGCTCAACAAGCAGGCCTAAAAATATTTAAAAAGATATTGGGCATCTAAAAAACATTTGAATGTTTCAAGGAGGTATGCGTGCTTCATATCCTCATATCTTAAATGATAGAATTTATGGCACAACAGGATAAACTTAAGTATCCATATATATATAAATTCCTATGAAAGTTATATATATTTTTTTCGTGTCTATTTTTTACTTTATATTTCTTATTTTTACTTTAATCTTGTTATGCTATAAAATATCATTATTTGGAGTATGGTAGTATAAGATCTTTGATTTTTCTCGATATATTTAAGTGTTTTTTTAGTGCGTTGGAATATTCTTAGGCTTGTTTGGAGAGCCTTTTGTTTAAGTGACTCATATGAGTGGAAAGTCGTTGAACACTCACATATTTATGTTTAATAAAAGAGCGAGTTAGCACCTCATACATTTTTTAGCACCCAATGTCGTTACAGCTCTTGGTTTGTGAGACGATTCAATAAGAGGTATGCCTTTTTGTACATTTTTACTCACACGCCAACTTTGCTTGTAATGTGCAAACAAGAGATTTTGATTGATTCAATATAGAACAAATTTGAAATGAAAGAATTTTACGATATTCGAAACACTTATTCAATATCAATAACGTTAGATTATCATTATAAATCAATGCACTATTTCTAAGTTAAACTCGTTAGAATTCGGATTATTTACAAATCAGATTAGATTAAGCATTTTCATTCTCATGAAGTGTGGGGAGACAGTCACAATTCTTGTCAAGATTATTAAGGACTTTGATTATCTTTGCAATGAACTTATGAAAATAAGGGGTTATTTTTTTCATCAGAAATCAACTGCAAAATTGCTCTTTGTTTTTTGCGGGTCAGTATTCTGAAATTTTTTAAAAGTAAATATTCTGCTTTGCTTGCTATTCTGTCATCACAATGATAGAGGTTCTCTTCTTTTTTTGCGCCATCAACATAAAAGAAGGAAACGGGAACATCTAATATATGAGCAATTTCCTGTAAACGTCTTGCACTTACGCGATTTAAGCCTTTTTCATACTTTTGGATTTGTTGGAATGTTACGCCTAAATGACTTCCTAATTGTTTTTGAGAAAACCCCATGACGTTTCTTCTGAAGCGATTTTTTTTGCCTAAAGAAATATCGTAAAAATGTAGATTTTTAGTTTGCACTTTGTTTCCCCTCCGGTTGCGAGCGCCCTCGCATTAGTATCCGGGGTCTGGAAGTGCTGAAACCGAGTCAGCCTCTTGCTTTTAGTGCTTAAAGTACTTGGACATAACAAGAATCTCCGGAACTCAGAGATGTCTGCAAAGCGGGTTCATTTTTCGTGTTTGAGTTTTTCGGGCATCTAGGACCTATTGATCGTTGCGTATATAACCAAAACACAAGTTTCATTCATAAGGAAATTATTTTCAATCGTCAATTGAAATTCAAATTGCTTATTCCAAGCAAATAAAGCGTATTTTTTAGCCTATAAAGCTTATAGGAATGTCATAAAAACATAAATGTCCAGTTGTACTTATGTTCCCCTCCTGATTTAGTGTAAGTGCTTTTATATTGTACTTTCGCGATAGATCAACAAATTGATTTGTTATGATAAATCATTCTTTTTAACTAAAAATACAAAGCGGAATATCTTAAAACCTCTCATCACAAATCTTTTCATGTTGGATTAATTAAAATCGCTTGCTTGTACATCATAAGCGGGTGGGCCGTGTGGGTAAAAACAAGGGCTGTTTGAATCCTTTTTTCAGTTATTTTTATTCAGATATTTGTGTTGTGCAAGCGAATGTTTTTTATTGCTTCAGAATGAATAGACTGAAACGAGAAAAGCTGTGCTATTTGGGGCTTTGATTGCAAGGGGTAAAGCGATATAAATATCTTTTAAATCAGTGTATTTCTCTATTGTAAAATGCCTTTTCTCAGAATACGTGAATATTGAGAGACCATATGGATATAGAGGTTTGATAACAGTGGGCTTGTAGAAGGAAATTGCATGAGGATTTTTTATTTTTTATGCGTTATTTCTTCATTGTTTTGCAAAGGGCGCGCTTCTGAGGCAAGCATAATGGGAACGCCATCACGAATAGGATAGGCAAGTTTGGCTTTGAGAGAAATGAGCTCTTGTGTTTTTCGGTTGAAAGAGAGCGTGCCTTTCGTCATTGGGCAGACGAGCAATTCGAGCATTTTGGGATCTGTGGTCATTTTTTTCATGTTTGGACATTCATTAGTTTAAGCGGTAATCTGTTCCTGTTTGTTTCATGAGCGAGCGTTCTGTTAATGCAAGAAGAGTTTGGGCACGGCTTTCGATATCTGGAGCTTCAAGGAGAGCTTGTTTTTCTGCTGGTGTAAAGGGGATAAGAGCTGAAAAAGCATTAACCAATATAGGTGTAGGGGCTTCTATGATGCTGCTCCAATTATATTCCATTTCATGTATGGTTAGATATTTTTCTACAACGTCGAGTAAGTTCTCTCGGTTAATGCTTTCTTCAATATCAAATTCTTGCAAGTCTTTTATGTTTGATTGGATGAGAGCTGTTCGATAGGATTTTGTGTTTTTCAATTCTTGTTCTAAAGTGAAGCGGCAAACACCTTGTAAGATAATGAACAGTTGTCCATTTCCTGTTTCACTGTAGTTTGTAATGCGCCCTATACAGCCTGTTTTATAAAGTTGTGTAGAGAAGCGATCTGTATCCGATGAAAGTGGTTGAATAATGCCCAATAGACGATCAGTTACCATAACATTTTCAATCATTTCAAGTGATTCTGGTTCAAAAATATTGAGTGATAAAAAACCACCGGGTAGTAAGAGTGCACCTTCTAAAGGAAAAAGAGCAATTTGTTTTGGAAGATCATTTTCGCAATTGTAAGAGATATTACCAGCTTTCATGAGTATTTTGTCACCTTTGTTCGGTAGTTTTAGTCTGTAAATAGTCGCTATTTATGACACTATTGAGAAAGCAGAAAACCTACTTCTTGTGCATTAAAATCATACTTATAAAATATTTGAAGTCCTTATTCTCAAAAAGAATATGAAACCCTATTTTTAAGGTTGAACTGCGCGCGAAAGAATATTGCTTTGCGATCTTTTTAGTGTGTGACGTTTTGTATGATTTTCAAGAGGTATTTTTGTTTATAGCTTTTGATTTTTGTCTTAAATTTCCTAAAATGTGTTCCTTGCAATTTTTGTAAGGTTCAAAAGGATAATATTATAAATCTTTTGAAGCAGCTTATGCAAGTTTTAAAATGAGAACATTTTCATCACTTTACTAATGACAGTGTGATAAAGATAGGCTATAGGTTTAAATATGCTGGAAAGAGCGTTATCGTTTCTTTCATTCTTTTGCGGGAGAGTGCAGATTGCAAATTTTCGCATTGCCGCCGAAGGGGAAATAGCCCATAATCTCTCAGGCTTTAAGGACCGTAAAAGGAAGAAGGCAGATCTGGAAAGTCGGGAAAACCCGCGCCGAAGGTGTAAGCGAAAGATCTTTTCGCGAGTCTCTCAGGTTGATGACAGAGGGGGCAGAGACGACCATATTCTATGGGCGTTAGCGCAGCTTTGGAGTTATTATGGGCACAGCACAAGAAACATCTTTTTTAAAAACACTTCCTTTATATGATTTGCATGAAAAAGCAGGAGCAAAATTTGGTTCTTTTGCGGGTTGGAACATGCCTTTAACTTATCCTCTTGGCGTTTTAAAAGAGCATCTTCATACGCGTGCACATGCAGGACTTTTTGATATTTCTCATATGAAATTGATTGCGGTTGAAGGGGCACAAGCTGTGGAATTTTTGTCCTATGCTTTTCCCATTGATGCAGCAGCTTTAAAGATTGGGCATTCACGGTATAATTATTTGCTTAATGAGCAGGCTGGTATTCTTGATGATCTTATTATTACCCGTTTGGAAGAGGGTCGTTTTATGTTGGTCGCCAATGCTGGGAATGCACAGGCTGATTTTTTAGAATTGGAAAAGCGTGCGGTTGATTTTGAATGTCAAGTGATTGCCCTTGAAAGGGTATTGCTTGCGCTTCAAGGTCCTGAAGCGGCAGCCGTTCTTGCTGATGCCGATTTACCAGGGAATGAATTGTTCTTTATGCAAGGATTCGAACCACAACAGGATTGGTTTATAACGCGTTCTGGTTATACGGGAGAGGATGGTTTTGAAATTGCTTTGCCTATAGGGCATGCGCATATGTTGGCTGAAAAATTGCTGAGTGATTCTCGTGTTGAGTGGATTGGACTTGCAGCACGCGATAGCTTGCGGTTGGAAGCGGGGCTGTGTTTGCATGGAAATGATATTACCCCTGATACGACACCTATTGATGCGGCTCTAACATGGGCTGTTCCTAAAAATGTTCGAGAAAAAGCACAATTTTATGGTGCAAAGGCTTTTCTTGAAGCACTGCAAAAAGGACCGGCTCGTTGTCGTGTTGGATTAAAACCGCAAACGCGCCAACCTATTCGTGCCGGTGCGCTGCTTCTTGATGATCAAGGTAATGAGATTGGCATTGTAACATCAGGTGGTTTTGGTCCTTCTTTTGATGGTCCTGTCGCGATGGGTTACGTTCCTGTTGATTTTAAAGTTGAAGGGACACAAGTCTTTACAGAACTGCGAGGCAAAAAGATTGTATTATCAGTTCATTCTCTTCCCTTTGTTGAACAACGTTATTTTAAAGGATGATTTTTTATGTCTAAAACTTATTTTACACATGACCATGAATGGCTTAGCGTTGAAGGGCAAGTGGTGACTGTTGGGGTTACGCATTATGCGCAAGAGCAATTAGGGGATTTGGTTTTTGTTGATTTACCACAAAGTGGAACAAAACTTTCCAAAGGAGAGGCGGCGGCTGTTGTAGAATCAGTGAAGGCGGCTTCAGATGTTTATGCTCCTCTTGATGGTGAAGTGGTCGAAATAAATGAAGCCTTGGCTGATAATCCTGAATTGGTAAATCAGAAAGCCGAAACAGAAGGCTGGTTATGGAAAATGACATTGCAGGATGAGACACAACTGGAGGGGTTGTTAGATAAAGATGCTTATAAGGCTTTGATTGGATGAGTACTATGATCGAGCGTTCTTTTTCTTCTCGACATATTGGGCTGCGTCCTGATGAAACACAAAAAATGCTTGATGTTTTAGAGCTTGATTGTGTTGATACACTCATTTCTCAAGCTGTTCCACACTCTATCCATTTGGGACGTTCATTGAATCTTCCAGAGGCTGCTAGTGAAGGACAAGCCTTGGAAGAACTCTCCAAGATGATGGAGCGTAACCATGTGCACAAAAGTTTTATTGGGCAAGGATATCATGGAACTTATGTGCCTCCGGTTATTTTACGAAATCTGTTTGAAAATCCTGCTTGGTATACTGCTTATACGCCTTATCAAGCAGAAATTAGCCAGGGTCGTTTAGAGCTTTTATTTTATTTTCAGACATTGGTTAGTGAACTAACAGGTTTGCCTGTTTCTGCTGCTTCCCTTCTTGATGAAGCAACTGCTTTAGCTGAAGCCAATGCCCTTGCTTTTCGCTTTTTCCGTGAGAAAAAAACAAAAATTTCTCTTCAGAGTCTTTTACACCCTCAGACTTTGAGTGTTGCGCAAACGCGTGCTGAAACACAAGGGATTCAGATTAGCCAAAATGGCGAAATTGATTCTGATACAGCGGCAATTGTTTTATCTTGGCCAGATACAAAAGGCTCTTTTCATGATTACAGTGAGATCATAAAAGAGGCAAAGGAAAAGGGAGCTTTAGTTATCGTTGTAGCTGATCCTTTAGCGCTTACCCTTCAGGAGCCACCTTCTCAATGGGGGGCAGATATCGTTGTTGGCTCTATGCAGCGTTATGGCGTTCCGATGGGATTTGGTGGTCCACATGCTGGTTACCTTGCCGTGAGTGATGCGTTAACGCGTCTTATTCCAGGGCGTATTGTTGGTCAATCCGTGGATACCAAAGGACGCGTTGGTTTTCGTTTAGCTTTGCAAACACGTGAACAACATATTCGGCGCGATAAAGCGACGTCAAATATTTGTACAGCGCAGGCTTTGTTGGCTAATATGGCAACCGCTTATGCTGTTTGGCATGGGCCAAAAGGCTTACAAGAAATTGCGCAGCGAATTCATCATTTAACATGTCGTTTTGTTGCTGGTTTAGAAGCAGCAGGGGTTCATGTTGAAGGGAAAAGCTTTTTTGATTGTGTGAGTATTTCTGTTAAGGGAAAAGCGCGAGAAATTGCGCATCAAGCCAAAATAGGTGGGCGCCTTATTCGTGTTCTCGATGATGACACTATTGCAATCAATTTTGATGAATTATCGACAGAAGAAGATGCTGGTGCTTTAGCGCAGCTTTTTGGGGCAAAATTAGGCGATCGGGTTTCTCCACGACTCTTTGGAAAAAAACGGGATGCTGCTTTTCTTTCTCAGCCTTTTTTTCATGCGGTTCATTCAGAGACAGATATGATGCGCTTTTTGCGTCGTTTGGCGGATAAGGATTTGGCGCTGGATCGCGCTATGATCCCTCTTGGTTCTTGTACAATGAAGCTTAATGCCGCGGCTGAATTAATGCCTGTAAGTTGGGCTAGCATGGCCAATATACACCCCTTTGTTTCACAAGAGGATGCAGCGGGTTATTTGGAGATGATAAACCAGTTAAATGCGTGGTTGTGCGAAATTACAGGATTTGCGCAAGTTTCTTTTCAGCCAAATTCTGGTGCTCAAGGTGAATATGCTGGGCTTTTGGCTATCCGACGATATTACCAATCACGGAGAGAACATCAACGTACAGTTTGTCTTATTCCTGCATCTGCGCATGGTACCAATCCAGCCTCGGCCCATATGGCAGGGATGGAAGTCGTTGTGGTAAAATGTTTAAGCGATGGTGATGTTGATGTAGACGATCTCAAGATGAAAGCGCAATTGCATAAAGATAAATTGGCCGCTCTCATGATTACTTATCCTTCAACCCATGGTGTTTATGAAGAAAGTATTAAGGAAATTTGTTCTATTATTCATGAAAATGGCGGACAAGTTTATTTTGATGGTGCTAATCTCAATGCCCTTGTTGGTCTTGCTCGTCCTGCGGATATTGGCGCTGATGTTTGTCATATGAATCTTCATAAAACATTTGCTATTCCTCATGGTGGTGGTGGTCCTGGTATGGGACCAATTGGAGTTGCAGCGCATCTCAAACCATTCTTACCAGGTCATGAACAAGATGGGACAACACATGCGGTTTCGGCTGCTCCTTATGGAAGTGCGTCTATTCTTGCGATTACATGGATGTATATTCGAATGATGGGGGCTGATGGCTTAAAATATGCAACACAAATAGCCATTTTAAATGCCAATTATATTGCTGCACGTCTTTCAGCTGCTTATTCCATTCTTTATCGGGGCAAGCATGGACGTGTTGCGCACGAATGTATTGTGGATACACGCGTGTTGAAAGAGCAGTATGGGGTGAGTGTTGATGATATTGCAAAACGTCTCATTGATTATGGATTCCATGCGCCCACGATGTCGTTTCCTGTTCCGGGAACTTTGATGATTGAGCCAACGGAATCGGAACCAAAAGCAGAGATTGATCGTTTTTGTGATGCTTTACTCTCTATTGCTGAAGAAGCTAAGAAAGTTGGTAGCGGGGTTTGGCCAAAAGACAATAATCCATTGGTGAATGCCCCTCATACAGTGGCAGATACTTTAGATGATGCTTGGGCACGACCCTATTCGCGACAAGAAGCTGCTTTTCCCAACAGTTTTCTTGATCCAGCCAATAAATATTGGCCTCCTGTATCGCGTATTGATAATGTTGCGGGAGACAGAATGCTCATTTGTTCGTGCCCGCCATTGGGAAATACCTATTAAATAACAAATATGTATTTAATTTGTTTATTTGCATAAACAAAAAAGCCCACACATTTTGTGTGGGTTTTATGCTTGTTGATCATGTTACTATGGAATTATTTGTCTATTTTCTAGAATTTTGCATTGTTTTTTTATAACATGAGCAAAATCAAAAAAGTCGACAAAAAGCTGTGTTTTGTCGGCAATAGGCATGCTCTCCTTTGCCTTCTACCGTATGGCATGGTTTTAGTGACTAGGCGGCATCGGTCTCGCCAGCTAGTTCACGTAAACGAGAGCGAAACCTACGGGGGATAGGGTCACGTCTGTTGCATGTGTTGTGATATACTCCTTCTCACTAGGGTGACGACGACCGGTTGTAGAAAGAATAAAATCAATTTTAGTGTTTTTGATGATAAAGACACGCGAAACTCTGTTGTTGCATCTTTTCGAGTCAAGAATTGTCTAAATATTTCTCTTTAATCTGCTTTTTGTAAATATGACGCAAAAATATGTAAAAACACCTGTTAGAATGAGCAAACGCAAAGCCAAATGTATTATGGGTGTTTTTTACAAGGTGTCTTATAAAAAGCCGGCACATCTTTCCACTTCATTGCAAGTCAGTTTGTAACTTTACAGCGCTGTTTTTCTAAGAGCTCGTGTGCTTTAGCTGTTGCCTGTAAATCAACATCCAAACTTAACGCAGCCACATGTTTTGAGTCAGAGATTGAGAAAAAAAGAGCTTTATGAGTAGTTCCAGCTTTTGTCTGTCAGATGAGGGCGAGGGGATTGCGTATTTCTGTTGACGTAACCTTTGAAACTGGAAGACAATCTCATTTTGGGAAAATGTAAAGCCGTAAAGGTAAAACTCAATCCTCAGTTTGTCATCTCCTTTTAATTCAGCTTTGCGGCTTTCAAAAGCATTTAAAGCAATGTTTTTTTAATAATGGGGATTGCACATTGCTCCACACTTTTATTTATTGTGTTTTTTAATGGGGGCACGACCCTCATGTAAAACAGAACGCTCCAAAAAGAATATACTTGGGTTGTTAATTCACATGTTTGTTTTAAAGAGATATTTCGCTCCTAATCCCATTTCGCGACGGCGCTTGTGAATGGTGTAAGGGTAAATCTATTGATCCCCCAATCTTTACGCTTCATAACGGAGTAAGCCGGCACTATCCATACACTTTGCCAGCGCCTAATGTTATAGCTCTTGGCACTATGGTTCATAAGAGGCATTATTCTTTTCTTAAATCATTTTTATCTACACATAGTCCAGCTTGTGGTATGCAAGCGAATGATTTTAATTGGGAAATTAATTTTAAAAACTTTGTAGTAGATTCTTTTTTGTCAATTTATGGGGAAAGGCTAAGTTTTTGTATTTTAGATGAAAGCTACTTCCATAAAACAGTCCATTAACTTGTCTGTTTTGAGATTTCTGTGAATGTACGGTATCTATGACCATTCTATGTGGTTGATTGTTGTAAAATCTTTTGTAAAAGCCCCTCAATTTTCTAAAATGATGATTTTTATCAATTTATTTCTTTATGGCTAAAGAGTTTTTATGTGTAAATGTATTTATAGCGGGAGCCAAGAGATGTTAGAATTTCATTGGGGAGGGTATCGGCATCTATAGATACTTTTTCAAGTGTTTGATGGCGACCAATGAGCTCTACCCAGTCACCAGTTTGAGGTTTTTGTTCAAGATCGGTCGTATCTACAATAATGGAATCCATAGAAACCCGCCCAACCATGGGAAGTTTGTGCCCGTTGAAATAAACAGTTCCTTTATTCGAAAGAGCACGGAGCCAGCCGTCTGCGTAGCCTATAGAAATGGTTGCAAGAGTGCTTGGTCTGTTGGTTATAAAGCTTTCTGCATAACCAACAGGTGCTCCTATATCAACAACGCGGCTTTGAATGACTTGGGCTTCAAGTTTTAAAACAGGTTTCAGAGGTGATGGGTGTTTTCCCCGCGGATCAACTCCGTAAAGTGCAATGCCTGGACGAACAAGATCAAAATAAAAATCTGATCCTAGAAAGATACCTCCAGAATTGGCAAAGGAAACTTTGCAAGCAGGCAATTGCGCAAGGATAGTTTTGAAAGAAGTCAATTGGGCATAATTTGATGGGTGGGTATCATCTTCTCCGTTAGAAAGATGACTAAGAATATATTTTATTTCTGCTTTTTCGAAAATTGTAGGGTGTTTGATGAGTTTTTGTAACTCTTTTTGATCCAGTCCTAATCGGTTCATATGGGTATCGATTTGAACAATTGCTGGAAATTTTTTATCTTTTTTTTGACAAATTTTTTGCCAATTTTCAATGGCATTCCAAGAGTTTAGAACAGGAACAATACCAGATTGTGCGACAAACTCTTCTGCTAAGTGTGGAAGTCCATTCAGAAGGGCAATCGTGACATTTGATGGTAAAATGCTTTTTAATTGGAGTGCTTCTCTGATTTGTGCGACAAAAAAAGTGCGACAACCAGCTTGATAAAGGGCAGGAGCAATTTTGTGAGCTCCTAATCCATAGGCATTTGCTTTTACAACTGCTGAACATTGTGTTGGAGCTACACGTTTGGCTAAAGTGATATAATTGGCAACAATGGCACTGACATCGATGGTTGCTACAGCTGTATAGAGTGATGTATTTATTTCATCATTAACGGATTTGTTCATTTTAAAAGCTTATCTGTGTTCGTGAAATACGGAGTTTTTTTGGTTGTTTCATTGAGGTTCTTTACGATATAGGGGAAAGACACTATTTGCTATGGTCAAAATCATAAGAAGCCTATGCTGCCATTAAAGTCATTTTTTATGTAAAATGGTACTCTGGATATAAGAGATAGTTTAGTTTTATTTGTGTTGTTATCAACATGGTATCTTCTAATGATTTGTAAAACATAGACTTTTTTACTTATTTGCCCTCGTTTAGGCATATAAAAAAATAAACATAATTTATTGTATTGTATCATTTTGAAGAGTGCAATGTTAGACTATTATTGCTGGTGTGATTGTTTTGATTAAATATTGCATTGGCTTCTTATTTAGAGAAGGTAAAATGATTAAATTAACCACGTTAAATCAATGCATTACAAGTTTTCTACCATGAGAGGGAAGATCACTCATCTGTGCAATTTTGGATGTTGTCTCATGCACTTAAAATTATTTTTATTGAATAGAAAACAGTGTAAACACTTTTTGATACATTAAAACTGTTGATTTAGAAAACTCGTTGATTTGGATATTATTTGTTTTCAAGATGGATTGGGTATCCAGTATTTACTTTCTAGTCTTTGATTGGTTTTAAGTGAAATCAATTTTATCGCTTATAGAGTGCACTAGACTCATTTATTTAATTTTGACATAAAAGTGTTAACCTTGAGGTTTTTGTGTTGAGAAAATTGTTGGCAGATGGTTGTGCAAGTACTATATCACGTCAAAGATTCGAAATTTAACGTTCAATAAAGATATGGGGAAGAGTATGAATACGTCTGCTACCAATGTTCCGTCAAGCATCAGCAGCGTTGCAAATTTTCCGATTCCTGAGAATGTGTTCGCCCTTACTGTCCAAGAGGTTTGTCATTATACAGATCGGTTATTTAAATTCCGTCTGAATCGTCCGGAAAGTTTTCGTTTTCGTTCGGGTGAGTTTGTTATGATCGGTTTGCCAAATGCAGAAAAGCCGATTTATCGTGCTTATTCGATTGCAAGTCCCTTTTGGGATGAACAGCTTGAGTTTTTTTCGATAAAAGTTCCAGGGGGACCTTTAACCGAGCATCTCCAAAAAATTAAAATTGGTGATACAGTTCTCATGCGTAAAAAATCTACAGGAACGCTGGTGCTTGATGCTCTTATTCCTGGAAAACGTCTTTATCTTCTTTCAACTGGGACGGGGATTGCTCCTTTTGCAAGCCTTATTCGTGATCCTGAAGCTTATGAAAAATTTGCAGAAGTTGTCCTTATTCAAACAACGCGCGAAAAAAATGAGTTAATTTATGCAAAAGATCTTGTTTCCTCTTTGCAACAAGATCCACTCATTGGAGAGTATGCACAACAGTTGAGATTTTATCCTATGACTACTCGTGAAGCTTCTGAGCATATGGGCCGTATTACGACTGTTATGGAAAGTGGGGACTTTTTTGAAACAACAGGACTTCCTAAGATTCATCCTGATGAGGATCGGGTGATGATTTGTGGTTCCATGGCTATGTTAAAAGATTGCGCAAGGATGTGTGAAAGCTTTGGTCTTGTTGAAGGGGCCAATAATGCTCCTGCTACTTATGTTGTAGAGCGCGCTTTTGTGGAGTAATGAGTGGGAAAGTTGATGCTTTATCTTCTTTCAAACCGGTACGTGTTTTTTTCTTTTGCAAGCTTTATTCGTGAGCCTGACATTTATGAAAAATTTTCAGAAGTTGTTCTTATTTAAATAACGCGCGAAAAGAATGAGTCAATTTGTGCAAAAGATCTTGTTTCCTTTTTGCAATAAGATCCACTCATTGTGGGGCATATGCACAACAGTTGAAATTTTATCCTATGACCACTCGTGAGCTTTCTGAGCATATGGGGCGTATTACGACTGTTATGGAGAGTGGGTGCTTTTTTGAAACAAGCGGCTTTGAAACAATAGCACTTCCCCAAATTCATCTCGATGAAGATTGGGTGATGATTTGTGTTTCCATGGCAATGTTAAAAGGTTGCGCAAGAATGTGTGAAAGCTTTGGTCTTGTTGAAGGGACTGATATTCTTGCACTTTAACATTATATTGTAGAAAGAGCTTTTTTCGAGGGAGAGGGAAGTTGTGATGCGGTATATGCTAATGCAGTAATCGAATCCCAATCACTTATGGCAATAAGTTTTTGGGGCGCTATCCAAGAACCTCCAACGCAGAAGACATTGGGCAGTTGGAGCCATTGTGGTGCACTTTTTTGTGTAATACCGCCTGTTGGGCAAAACCAGATATCAGAGAAGGGAGATGCTAAAGCTTCGATGAAGGAAATACCTCCAGCAGCTTCAGCAGGGAAAAATTTAAGATATGAATAGCCTTTGTTTAATGCTTGCATGAGTTCACTTGGGGTCATTGCAGCGGGAAGAAGGGGAATTTCACTATTTTTTGCACAATTGATTAGTTCATTGGATAATCCGGGGCTTACAATAAACTTGGCTCCAGCTTGTTCGGCTTTTTCGTAATGTGTTGTGTTGAGAATTGTGCCGGCTCCAACAATTGCTTCAGGGACTTCTTGTGTGATTTTCTGAATTGCTTTGAGGGCATTTGGTGTTCGCAAGGTGATCTCAATTGTTTTTAATCCACCTTTGACAAGAGCGCGTGTTAAGGGTACAGCACTTTGTAGATTGTCAATGAGTAAAATAGGTATGACAGTTTGTCCTTGGAGATATAATAAAAGCTTTTTTCTTTTTTGGCACATGATATTTTTTCTTCTTGGAGATGATATTATTTGTATCGTTTGATTAAGCACAATATGTTAAAGAGTACATGAATAAATCTTGAAATTGAATGAAACGCGCGTTATGGCAAAACACATGGAAAAGAATTTTAAAGTTGCTGCACTTTATTGCTTTGCAGATTTGAAGCATTATCATCAATTACAAAAACCTTTGCAGGATTTATGTCAAGCAAAGGATATCAAAGGCACTCTGCTTTTAGCACAAGAGGGCATTAATGGAACAGTTGCTGGTTCTTGTGATGCGATTGAGGCATTGGTGGGTTTTATTACGGCTGAGCCAGCGTTTCAAACGCCGGAGATTAAATATTCATGGGCATCAAAAATGCCTTTTCATCGCATGAAAGTGCGGTTGAAAAAAGAGATTGTGACAATGGGGGTTGAAGGGGTTGATCCGCTAAAAGTTGTTGGTACTTATGTCGATCCTGAAGATTGGAATGCTCTTATTCAAGATGAAGAGACAATTTTAATCGATACACGGAATGACTATGAATATGCGATAGGGAGTTTTCAAGGAGCGATTGATCCGCAGATTAAAACATTTCGCGAATTTCCTGAATGGGTGCGTAAACATGAGGCTGAGTTAAAGAAAAAAAAGAAAATTGCTATGTTTTGTACAGGCGGCATTCGGTGTGAAAAATCAACAGCTTATGTTCGTGATCTTGGTTATGAGCAAGTCTACCATCTAAAAGGAGGTATTCTGAAATATTTAGAAAAAATTCCAAAAGAGAAGAGTTTATGGTGGGGTGAGTGTTTTGTTTTTGATGAGCGTGTTTCTGTTCAACATGGTCTTGAAGAATGTGGACGCGAATTATGTCGTGCGTGTCGTTCTCCTCTTAATGCTGAAAGCAAATTATCGCCTCATTATGAGGAAGGTGTTTCCTGTGATGCTTGTTATAACACGCGTAGTGAAGCCGATAGAGAGCGCTTTCGTGAGCGCCATAGGCAATTTCAATTGTTGAAGTTGCGTGCAATTGATTCTCATCAAGGGACATAAGGATATCGCAGTGTAGAGTTTTAAGTTGTAGCGTTTTTCTCTTAAATTTAAGAGAGAAGAGTTTTTTAATATTGGTAGAAAAATATTTTATAAGACCGGATATTATTCGGTCTTTTTGTTTATGTTAAATTATTTGACTTATAAATAATCATTATAGATTGTTCGCTCTCCTTGACTTTATAGGATTGAGTTTTCAGATACTTTTCATTTTAAAATAGAAAAGCCGTTCACCAACAGCGCAGAGGAGGGAGATTTATAGTTTAAGAGAAAAGCGTATGAATAAGATGTGATTAATAAGAGGAGATGAAAAAGCAGATGCTAGGTGGAAAAAATAAAATGATAATAGGAGTTTATGATTTCAGAATTTAATATAATACATTAATTTATAATGATAATTTATTTTCATTTGAATAAAATAGTTCAATATTGTGAACTTTATTGCTTTCAGATTAGATGAGAACGAATCGCGTAAAATTCATTCACTTGTACGTTGCAAATGGGAGCAACGTGTGGACAAAAATCATTTTAGATAAGGTGTTATGAAACATTTCAATGTAGGAGTTTCTGCAATATTGGGAGTTGGCAGATAGAATGGGAGCGTTTGTTTTTAATTTCATAAGTATAAAGAGGGTGAGATGTAGTTGATCTATATCATACAAGCTATATTATACGGGGAATTCTTCATGATATTTTGCTTAAGCGATGCTGTGAAATGAATGTGGAAGTAGGGGTGTTTTTTAGGATGTAAATGAGAAAGATGATGGCGTTTTGTTGGGGGAAGGACACGTTATCTTTAAAGACGATGGTGCTTCAGTCGTTACTATCCTCAGTCTTCAATGTTGGTCATCTTTGCATTTGAGAGGATATATAAGAGGTACTCCTTTTTTCAATTGTTTTTTATTTGTGATGCGCAAAAGAATGATTTTAATTGATTCATTGTAAGAGGGTTGAAATAAGAGGATTTTATAATGGGATTTTTGTTTAAGGGCACAATAATAAATTGTCATTATAAATTAAGTTTTGAATAATTTATTTTGCGTTATTTTCTGCTGCGGATATTAGGAGATAGAATAGGGTAAAGAAACGAGGGGCTTTAAACACAAGACAGTGATTTATGTTGCACGGATAATGTAAGGGGTGTGATCTCATGAAAGCGGATGGATGGCTTTGTCTGGGGGAGAGTGTTGTTTTTTTGCACCATTTTATCTTTAAGAATTAAAAAATGTTTAAAATTAAAAAAATGATTGAAATGAGAAAGGATTCGTTTTATAGGATGCCTTGCCCAAAGTCGCACGTGCCTGTGGGTGTCCGCTGGTTCTCAAATGGTGAGATTAACCGGTACGGTACCTGGAACTAACCGCTCCAGTCATTCTTACAGCCAATTGCAAGAATGAGGACATCTTGAAGCAACGACGGTGCGGGCCTTTCTGGTGTCTTCCAGCTTTTAAATGCTGGGATAACTATAGAGGCACACCTCATTGCCTTCAGTGCGGAAGTGGTTTTCTCAACTCCAATCAAAAAGGCAGATAAAATAGAATAACGCGGCTTCGCGCTGTTCTTTCGCTGCATGCAATGCTAATTTCTGATTTTTTGTAATCAGAATGGGGATGGTTGTTGTGTGTTTTTTGTCCTTTAGCTTTTGGCAGCTTTGGCTGTCCAAGCATAGAGTGGGGGAGCTTTCCCTCAAGGAGAATTGCAGATGGCAACGCAACGTATTCGCGATTTTCTTGCAACACATCGTTCTGAAGGTCCATGCTTAATTGTTGACCTTGATGTTGTTCGTGACAACTATTTAAATTTTGAAAAAGCTCTGCCGCAGTCTCGTATTTTTTACGCAATAAAGGCAAATCCAGCTCCTGAAATCTTGCGTTTGCTGAGTTCTTTAGGATCTTCTTTTGATGCGGCTTCTGTTGCAGAAATTGAAATGGCTTTAAAAGCAGGAGCAACGTCAGAGCGTATTTCTTTTGGGAATACGATTAAAAAAGAGCGTGATATTGCACGAGCATATGCATTGGGAGTTTCACTTTATGCCGTTGATTGTGTTGAAGAAGTGGAAAAAATTGCGCGTGTTGCTCCAGGAACACGTGTTTTTTGCCGTGTTCTTACCGATGGCAAAGGTGCAGAGTGGCCATTGTCACGCAAATTCGGTTGTGTTCCAGCTATGGCGGTTGATGTTCTAAGACGGGCACACCAATTGGGTTTGCAAGCCTACGGTGTTTCTTTTCATGTTGGATCTCAGCAGGTTGATCTGAGTGCGTGGGATCGTGCTTTATCGGATGCTTCTACAGTTTTTAAGCGCTTGGAACAAGAAGGTATTTCACTAAGGTTGGTGAATATGGGGGGCGGTTTTCCAACGCGTTATTTGAAAGATGTCCCTACAGAACAAGCTTATGGTACAGCAGTTTTTGATTCATTGAAAAAGCATTTTGGTAATCGTATCCCTGAGACGATTATTGAGCCAGGACGTGCGATGGTTGGCAATGCTGGTGTTATTCGTACAGAAGTTGTTCTAATATCTAAAAAAGCTGATAATGATAATGTACGATGGGTTTATCTTGATATTGGAAAATTTAATGGTCTTGCTGAGACTATGGATGAAGCCATTCGTTATCCTATTGAGACACCTCATGATGATAAGGTAATGGAGCCTTGTATTTTGGCTGGACCAACATGCGATTCGGTAGATGTTCTCTATGAAAAAACACCTTATCCGCTTCCTCTATCCCTAACGATAGGAGATGAAATATTGATTCATGGAACGGGTGCTTACACAACAACTTACGCATCGGTTGCTTTTAATGGTTTTGAGCCTTTACGATCATATGTGATCTGAGGTTTCCTTTTAACTATAGTTTTTTTAGACTTTTTGCTATGCTCGTCATGGCGCTATAAGAGGGCGGTCATTGAGATGAACATGATGAACTTTCAAACAAAAGATGGGGCATGTTTTACACTTTTATTGGAGCAAGAAACCGATAAGCCTTATCGAGAAATTTTGCTTGATTCAACGATGGGGTATGGACGTAAACGTAAATCATCAGAGGCTTTACGTCGTGGTCGGTTAGCTGCTCAAGGACTTTCTTTTGTGGTTAAAAATGCGCTTGGAGAGCTTGTGGGAAGTGTCCGTCTTTGGCATGTTTCTTTTTCTAAAAGAAAAAATAAAACACAACATGCTTTACTTTTGGGCCCCTTGGCTGTTGCATCTGAATGTGCTGGTATGGGAATAGGATCAATTTTAGTCCGCCATGCAATTGAAACAGCAAAAAAATTGGGATATGGCGCCATTTTGCTGGTAGGGGATTTTGAATTTTATCAACGTTTTGGCTTTTCAAATAGTTTAACAGAAAATTTGGCAATGCCTGGTCCTTACGAAAAGCATCGCTTTCAAGCGTTGGAACTGATACCACATTATCTTTCTGGGTGTTATGGCACTTTGGTTCCTAGTGGAGAACGAGAAGTTTCAAATCGTTTTCAGCATCATAAAGTGGCTTGAAGATCGTGTTTATTTTGTTTTTCAACAGCTGGCATTGAGGAGAGCATACTGTTTTGGCTAGAGCCAAAGTATTTAGCGGTACAAAGTTTTTGGGGAGTTGTATTGCGATTTTATTATATGGCTGGTTTCTTATTTTTGATAATTTCAGTTAAGTGAGTAGGAATATATTTTAAGCTCATTTTTTGAAATAGCGTCCTATTTTATAATATTAAAGGAACCGGATTTTTGAGTGGTTTTGTATTCTTTAAAAGCCAGTATCATCATACATTTTCCAGTTTTCAATATCGTTGGTAGATCTTGCATCGAAACGGTTGGATATTTTATTTTTTTCTTAAACAGTTTTTGTTTCTTTGCTTTTTATGTGCAAGGGAATGGTTTTGATTGATTCAATAGAGAGATATTTTGAGAAATTTTATACAATTTTAGCGCTTGTTGAAAGAGAAGGGGCTTAAGAAAGAAAAATATGCAGCAGTAGAATCAAAATTATAGGTATCAGCTTTTTTAAAAGAGTGTAAAAAATAAAATTACATGTTCAAAAGCAGCTTTTTTGAAAAAAATATATAATTACTTTTTTACTATAAAGGTAAATCGTTTTGCAATTAGCATGAGAGGATCAAATACAAAATGATTTTTTCATGTAAAATTTTGCATTCAGAATCAAAAAAACGTTGTCCTACACATTATAAGGGAAATAGGTGCGTGAATAAAAATCACAAGAATCATAAATCTTTTATGAATATTCTTGTAAGACTCAAAAGAGTAAATGGCCAAGAATCTTTTAATCTTTTGTGCCCTATGGTGATAAATCAAAAATCTTATAGAAATAGCTGCTTTATCTTTATAGTGTGGAGCACGTTAGGTAAGATCTTTGTTTACCGATCATCTAAAACAATTTTTGTATGTGAGAAGTTATTTTAAAAGTGCGTAAAGAGCCTGCATTGAAAAGAATTTTTATCAGAAGAATCATTTAGAATCACATATTTATTTATACTGTCTCTTGAGAAAAGGTAAAGTGCATAGGAAGCGAGGAAAGTGATAAGGATAAAAAATATTTCTCAATTTTAATTAAGCTTAGTGATTTGGTGGTGAATCCATGAGAGGTGGTATTTTTTTGAGAAACATGGTCATAAATGTCAAAACACCAAAGATGATGGTTATGATAAAGAAAATATCACTAAAAGCCATAATCATTGCTTGTATGCGTACCATATTAAACAATTGAGAAAGAGCCAGGGTATAGGAATCAAAGGTTTCTGTTTTGAATAATAAAGTAAGCTTTGAAAGCATTTCAGTTGCTTGTCTGTTTGCGTGGTTAAGTGTTTCGGCTATTCGTTCATAATGGAAATCCGTGCGTTTTGTCATGATAGTGCTGATAATGGCAAGCCCTACAGCACCACCTAGATTCCGTGTGAGATTAAAGAGTCCAGAAGCATTTTGCATTCGTTCTGGTGGGAGTGTTCCCAAGGCAATATTATTAATAGGAACCATACATAACATTACAGAAGCACCACGGAAAACTTGCGGCCAAAAAAGCTGCCAAAAATCCCACTTATCTGTGATAGTGCTTGCCATCCAAGTGCCTATTGCAAAACCAAAAAGTCCTATTGCCATCATTAAACGTGCATCCATTCGTGCTGAAAGGAATCCTGCAAGGGGAGCCGTTAATAACATGACGAATCCTGAAAGAAACAATGTTTCTCCAATCATAAGGGCATCATAATGGCGGATTTGGCTCAAATAGACAGGATAAAGGTACGTGAGTCCATAAAGACCTATCCCCAGTGAAAAGGAAAAAATGGATGCAGCTGAAAAATTGAAATTAGAAAAAGTAGAGAGATCTACAATGGGTTCTTTTGCTGTAAAAGCACGCCAGAAAAACAAGGCGGCAGCAAGAATCATGATAATGAATAAATTCCGAACCAGTCTATCATTCAGCCAATCATGACGTGCGCCTTCTTCTAGTACATACTCTAAAGTTCCTAGAAAAACAGCCATAGAAATGAGCCCCAACCAGTCAAATTTAGCCATGAGAGATGGATTTGCTTTATCAAAATCAATCAATTTCCAAGCGAGAATTGAAATAATAATCCCAAAAGGCACATTAATGAGAAAAAGCCAGTGCCATGATAAGATATGACAAAGATAACCTCCGACCGTTGGACCAATAGTGGGGGCTAATGTTGCGACTAGTCCAACAATAGGGGTAACAATTGGGCGTTTGGAAGGAGGGAAAAGAACATAAGAGGCGACAAAAACGCTTGGGATAATTCCTCCACCAATAAAACCTTGCAATGCACGGTAGATAATCATCTCTCCAATAGATGTTGCTGTTGCACAAAGAACAGAAGTAATCGTAAACCCGATCGCTGATATGGTGAAGAAAATACGTGTTGAAAGCAATCTTCCTAAGAATCCAGAAAGGGGCAACATGATGACTTCAGCGATGAGATAGGAGGTTTGAACCCATGAAATTTCTTCAGAGCTTGCAGAAAGACCAGCTTGAACTTCGGCTAAAGAGGAGGCAACGATTTGTATATCCAAAATCGCCATGAACATGCCAAAGGCCATAACTATGAAAATCACAATGTTACGGATTTCTATGCGCTCTTGAGACTGTATGGGCTTTGGTATTGAAGATGTCATAATAATGAGGTCATTTGCTTGTTATTATAAGAGACTTTTATCTTGTGGTTTTGTACGTGTATCAACTTCTACTGAAACACTCATTCCTGCTCGGATATGTCCGGTCTTTAAGACTTCTTCTGGAATAGAAATACGTACGGGAATGCGTTGGACAATCTTTGTAAAGTTACCGGTAGCGTTTTGTGGAGGAAGAAGAGAAAAAACAGCACCTGTTGCAGGTGAAATAGAAAGCACTGTTCCTGTAAAGACCTGCTTTTTGAAGGCATCAACAGAAATATAAGCCTTTTGTCCTGCATGAATATTTTGCAACTGTGTTTCTTTATAGTTTGCTTCAATATAAAGTGCATGGATGGGGACTAACGCTGCAAGACGTTGGCCATTTACAACAAAATCTCCCGTTTTTGCTGTTAAATTTCCTATGATTCCATCAAATGGCGCGCGTATAATGGTTGAATCAAGATCACGTTGTGCTTTTTCACGCGAAAGTTCTAAACTCTTTGTTTGGCTTTCTGTTTCACTTCGTTGTGCTTCTAGTACTCGGATATTTGCACGTGCTGCAGCGATTTGTGCATCTGCTCTGTTAATATTTGCAATGGCTTGTTCATAAGCTGATTTGGCATCATCGACATCAGATTGAGGAGCATAACGATTGGCTTTCAGTTCTGTTACACGTTTTAAGATGAGTTGTGCATTGGTTGCTATGGCTGAAGCGGCTGCTTTTTGCGCTTTTGCATCATCTAAAGCACTATGAGCGGCTGTGATTTGTGCATCAATGCGTAGAAGTGTTTTTTTCTGTGTGTCAAGATGCGCTTTTGTTTGATCCAAGGCTATTTGATAATCACCATTGTCTAAGTAAAATAAAACATCGTCCTTTTTTACAACTTGGTTGGCTTTAATGGCAATTTTTGCAATATATCCATTTAATTTAGTCGCAATAGCGGCTATATCTCCTTGTACATAGGCATCTTCAGTGGATAGCATATAACGCCATTGCGTTATCCATTTGTAGCTAAACCAAAGCACAAAGAGTGCAAAGACAATAAGAAGAGCCTTGATTACTTTCTTTTTTTGCGTTTTATTGAAATTTTTGGTTGAAAAAATTGTCTCAGCTACGGACATGATTTTATACTTTCAATATTTATTTCCAATGAGTATAATAAACCCATCACTAAGATCGGGTGATATACATGCACGGACGATAAGAGCTTTTCAAACAATAAGGCGATCCCTGGTACATAATGCTAAATATATAAACTTGCAAGTTAGAGATCTTGTTTTCAAGTTAGCGGTCTTATTTTATTGCGCATTTTTTACAAAGACCTCGTACTTCTAAGGTGCTTTTATGTGCTTGGAAGTCAACAGCTTGAACCATCTGTTTTAAACTCGATACAATCGTTTGATTTTGTATTTCGTTGACTGTGCCACAGTTTTCGCAAATTATAAACGTTGTAAGTTCATGTTGACAGTTTTCAGGGTGTAAACAGACCATAAAGGCATTTACACTTTCAAGACGATGAATACACTTTAATTGTACGAGTTTTTCTAACGCACGATAAACTTGGAGAGGTGCACGAAAACCTTCTTCGCGTAAGTGATTGAGAATCGCATAAGCACTTAAAGGCCCTTTTGCATTTTTTAAAGTGTTTAAAACCAATGTTTGGTTACGCGTCAGTTTAGATGACATTGACATCTTCCTTTTGCTCTCGTGGAAAAGCATAAAGTGTGTAAGATATTTATGCAATGGTGATTATAGAATATGTACTCTATCTTTAGCCTTTTACATGACATCCTTGCGATATGTAAGAAAAGTTGCAATCGTTGTGAGGGGAGGGGTATTATAATCTGAAAGCCGCTGCTATCGGGCATGAAACTTTTATACGCTTCTTATTTTGCCTATAATTGCTTGTTGCCAATAATGTCTTGAAATAGGATTTTTTGTTCAATATTTTATTGGTATTGTTTTGGGC
>NZ_JBHIPJ010000036.1:0-97976 GCF_042195945.1 Bartonella sp. AP30XZML
TACAAACAGTGCTGGAAAGCCTTTTATTTACGAAGGCATGACAATCACTGAAAAGCAAGCAGAAGAACTTCTTTGCCAAGACTTAAGACAATTTGAAAATGCTGTTGAACGCGCTGTTACAGTTTCATTAACAGATGAACAATTCGCGGCGTTAGTGTCCTTTTGCTATAATGTAGGAACAGGAGCCTTTTGTAACTCGACACTGTTAAAAAAGCTCAATCAAGGTGAATATGAAGCTGTCCCTGCAGAGCTACAGAAATGGACCAAAGCAGGCGGAAAGCGTCTTGAAGGTCTCGCACACCGGCGTGCAGCAGAAGCAGGCTTATGGGCGAAAGGGGCTTATGTTTCCTCCAATTATCAAACAGTAGAAACGCAAACACCAACGGGGGTTTTCAAAGCAGAAGCACTTGCACCGATTATTGGTTCTTTTTCAGGGCTTGGAGGCTTATTAGCAGGAAATGGACCAATCCAATGGGCTTTGGCCACCATTATGATTTTAGCCGCATGTGCTGGTATTTTCTTTGTTGCTAAACGCTTTCAGGAGCATCGTCTATGATCTTATGGATGAAAAGAAATCTGATGATAACAGGCGCGGCTTTAGTCGCTTTTTTTATTGCATTAGCAAGAGCTTTTACTCTTGGGAAAAAAGCAGAGCAACAAAAGCAAACAGAAAAAGCTTTAAAAGCAGCCACAACACGTCTGGAGGTGGAAAGTGAAGTTAATCAAAAAAGTGATGCTGATGTACGTGCTGCTCTCTCTGACTGGTTGCGCGACAAATAAATATGCTTCTTCTTGTGTTGGCTGGTTGCCAATTTATTTAAGCCGGCAAGATCTGAACGCCATCAGTTCAAACTTAGCAAGAGAGATCTTAAAGCACAATAATCTAGGTGAACGCTTGTGTGGGTGGAAACATGGCTAGAAAAAAAACACAAGACGATACAGAGCTTACAGAAGCAGAAAAAGAAATCCTTCAAGAAATCATCATGACCTACAAAAGTGTAAAAGTGATGTCTCGTTATACGAAATGGATTGTACTCATTATACTCTTATTAGCGCTTGATTTTTCACGTATTATGGATGCGTTTGTAAGTATTTTTACACAAAAACCAAATATCCGACTCTAAATACATTCTGAGACGCGCGAAATTCTTTAGAAAATGGTTTCTTAATTTTGCTCGTCTCATGGAGACGATAGACAATATCTTCGCCCATTTAAAACAGTGGTTCTCAAAGAATTAATCTTTGAATTAATTGTTTCATGAATTTAAAGCTTCTAATAAACTGTATTTGATATGAACAGCTTCGAAATTTTAATCCTTTAAGGATGAAGAGGAAGTCAAATCTTTGTAAAACGACACAATTGATTGTCTTTTATAGATTAGAGTGGATAATGAAAACAAATTTAAGTGGCCGCGTAAGAAATACATCTTTACCAGAAAATCATGCTCTACTGCCTCTTTTTGAAGCAGTTGTAAATTCTATTCATTCCATTGAAGAAATAGGAAATGATTTTTCCTCACGCTACATTATAGTTTCAGTCATAAGATCGAAGCAAGCTTCACTACCACTTGACAAAGATACAGAAAAACTAAACGAGACAGAAATTGTAGGTTTTAAAGTGATCGACAATGGTACAAGCTTTAATGATCATAATTTTCAATCATTTAAAACTTTAGACTCAGATTATAAAAGAGATAAAGGTTGCCATGGTATAGGACGACTTTTATGGCTTAAAGCTTTTGATAATATAAAAATCAGGAGTATTTATGAAACAGATAGAGGATTAAAAGGGCGCACATTTTTATTTGATGCTGCTGCAGGTATAAAAGAATTAGATGAATTTCAAGATAATTGTACGAAGAGAGAAACTATTGTTGAGTTAACAGGTCTAAACCAAAAATATAAAAATCATATTCCTAAAAAACTACAATCTATCGCAAAAGCACTCTTAGAACATTGTCTCTGGTATTTTGCAAGAACTGGTGGTTGCCCTTTCATAACTATTGAAGATGACACAGAAAAGATATTATTAAATGATCTATATGAACAATGCATGCATGGAGCCATTTTAAATGAAAAAATAAAAATAGAAAATTATAATTTTTCTATTATGCATATTAAATTTAGATCCTTACCTTTAGAAAATCAGGCTTTATGTTTTTTGTGCAGGCAATAGAGCTATTACAAAAGAAAAGTTATCTGAGAAAATTCCGGGTATGCAATCAAAACTGCAAGATGATATAGGTGAATTTATCTACTCTTGCTATGTAAGCTCTCTTTTTTTAGATGAAAGAGTACGTTCTGAAAGAATAGGCTTTGATATTGAAGAAAATGTTGAAAATAAACAAGAAGATTTATTTGAAGGAAAAAAATATCATTTCCGATAATACGACAAGCCATTTATGAAAGAATTCAAAAATATTTAGCTGTAGAATTAAAGCAAAACATTCAAAACAGTAAGGAGATAGTTGAAAGTTCACACATAAAGTACCACGCTATCGTCCACTCCTAAACTATTTAACAGACAATGACTATATGATTTCACCTAAAATAAATGATAAAAAATTGGAACTACATTTGCATGAATGTTTTGCTAGAGTAGAAAATGAAATTTTAGAAGAAGGTCATAATGTTTTAGCAGTTCAACAAGGAGAAAATACAGATAGTTATGCAGCAAGAATTAATAAATATGTAAATGCTGTATGTGATCTTAAAAAGTCCGATTTGGCAAATTACTTATTCCATAGAAAAACTATCATAGAACTTTTGAAGGAATCTTTAAATTCTCTTTATGACGGTGGTAAAGAATATATTAAAGAAGACGTTATTCATCAACTCATAGTACCCATGAAGTGTGATTCTAATTCTGTAGCTATGGATAATTGTAACTTGTGGTTGATAGACGAAAAATTAGTATTTCATGATTATTTAGCTTCTGATTTATTATTAAAAAAATGTCTATTACCGGCTCTATGGAAAAGGAAAGACCTGATATATGTAGTTTAGAATTATGTAATAATTCTATTTATTGGAATCCTTTATTAGTATCAGATAGCAAAGAGGGTTTAGAATCTCCTACTTTGGCATCTCTTACTATAGTAGAAATTAAGCGTCCCATGAGAGATGACGCGAAAGCTGGTACCGAAACAGATCCTATTTTGCAGGTCATTACTTATCTAGAAAAAATTCGTGCAGGCAAAGTACTTACCCCAAAAGGGCGTCCAATAAATTTGGATGGAAAAGTTCCCGGTTACTGTTATGTCGTCTGTGATCTAACTCCAAAAATAAAAGAGTGCTGCAAACGTTGGGATTTAACAGAATCAGGCGATCATATGGGATATTTTGGATATCATAAGAGTTATGAGTCCTATATAGAGGTTATTTCGTTTAGTAAGCTCATAGCTGATACTGAGAAAAGACATCAACGTTTCTTTAAAGCTTTAGGGTTGCCATTAAGGTAGAATAACAATAATTATATTTATGCTCTAATGGCCTTAGAATATTTTGTCAAACCACTCCCGATATAAAGCTAGCCCACAGCTCTAAAAGAACACGCCGTTGCTCTAAAAAATCCGTTCGCATGTAGGCTTTCGTCACTGAACTCCCAACTGTATGTGCAAGAACAGTTTCGGCAATCTCAAATGGTGTTGACGTTGTCTCTGCTACCCAGTCCCGTAAGCTTGAACGAAAACCATGGGGACGATAAGTCAAACCACAAACTGTCATATACTTTGCCATGGTGGCATCAGAAATGGGGTTGCCTCTAAGACCAGAAAAGAGAAAACCATTCTTTTCAAAGGGGAGAGTTTTTTCAATAACTCTCAAAGCTTCATCACTTAGTGGCACACGAAAGACTGAAACTTTTCCTACAATACCTTTCATGTTTTCTTTTGGTATCGTCCATATATTTTTGTCAATTTGTTCAAGGCGCAAATAGCGCAATGGATATGACCGTTCTCCTGTCAAAATCAATAACTTCAGTGCTAAATTTGAAAGGATCTTATCATCCAAGCTTTGATAAAATGCCGGAACCTCTTGCCATGGCATAGCAGGAATATTTGTTGATGTCGCACGTGGTTTTCCTAAAAGCGCGCGTGCCTTCATACAAGCCTGTAGATCAACATCTAAACCAAGAGCCGCTGCATATTTCAAACAAATATTGATACGGTTAAGTGCTTTTCGCGCTGTGTCTGCTTTTTCATGCCAAAGGGGTGCGAGAACATTGCGAATGATATTGGCTGTTAATTTTTCTATAGGTAAATTACCTATGTGTGGAATCACGTGCAACTCTAGTGGAGAAAACCAGCAGCCGTTTTTACCTTCATTTTTCAACTCTGCTTTTTTACTTTCAAAAGCCGCTTTTGCAATCTCACTGAATATGTTGCTTTGCTGTTTTAAATAGTCTGTTCTCGAAAGACAATAGGATCATTGCCTTCTCTGAGAATAGCACTATAATGTTTGGCAAGTTCGCGCGCTTCTTTCAGAGAAAGTTGTGCGACTGGACCGAGCCCCATTTCACGGCGTTTATTGTGGTATGTGTAACGAAAAAACCAAGAGCGTGTATTGTCTTTTCTAACATTCAACCATAACCCCGCCCCATCACAATATTTACCTTGAGAAGCAGACTTTACAAGCAATGCTGATAACCGATGAAACGCCCTCACTTAACGTCCCCTCTCGTCCACCTTTTTGGGTCCACCTTTTAGACCACCTTTAATTTCTGATTTGAGATTTTTTCTTTAATACTTAATTTTTTATTGAATCATAAAAAGCTATAGACATCAATACGCCCTTACACATCTTTATATACTTTGAATCTTATTGCTAAGCCCCTGCTTGCCGGCATCCGGCACCACCTTTTGTTTTAATGTATTGAAATATATATATTTTTTATTTAATTATCTGTTTGAAGATTACCTTCTAGGGTTTATACGATTTTATCTAATCTGTTGTTATTTGCTCCGTATTTTTCTCTGGAATAAATGCTAAAGTCTCTTTCTTTCTCCACCTCACTGCTCTCCCTAGCTTATATGGCTCCGGACCCCTGAAGCATCTAATGGCGAATCGTTGTTGTGGATATACTAAAAAGCTGTGCACACTCACGTATTATTACATTCTATTGCCATCATCAAATAATATCTCATTGCCTTTTTATTTTTTATGTTATGTAAATGGGCTGGGATGCTAGGAGGAGAGAGCTTCCTATATTTTCAAGCAGCCTTTTGTCAAAATCTTTTGTGTCTCTTGTGCTATTGCCTCTAAAAAGATTTCAATAGCTTGATTGATTTGTTTAAGAGGCTGCTGGAAACGTAGCCAATACAACACCAGACAAAGATGATACCATTGGGCCCGAACGCCCCACCAAATGCTTCATATGAAAAAGAAAATATATGAAACTGAACTATTTGTTCAAATTTATTACAGTACAATATTCTTAAAAAAACTATCAAATATCATTGGTCTATATATTGAATATGCTCCACTAATATATTGTTTCAGTTGGAAACAAACTGTAAGAGAGAAGAAATATCCATTATGTTTTTATGTAACAGTTTATTTGAAATCCTTCATAAAGGTATTTTTTTAATGAAATTAAGCAATTAGGAGAAAAAACAAAGAATAATTAAATTAACTATAGATTTTTTTATTAAATATGTATAATACGTTATGTATATGTTTTATTGATTCTAAGATAAATTTTAGATGTATGATGTTAAATTATAATGTTTTTTTGTTTTTATAAAAAAAATTCTGTGGTGCAATTTATGAATTTTGAAATTACTTAAAAATCAACACCTAATTATTTCATTAATTATTATGTCTCTTATTTTTTGTTAAAAGTGCTTTTTGTCATCGGAATTATTGAAGTTTTTTCAAGTAAAGTTCTTTTAAATCATTCTAGATCAACTGTAAAAGTTTATGAGTGAAATCTATCTGATTATAAATGGAATTATTATAAAGTTTTTGTCTTTAGATGGAGATCAATTGCTGCAAAATGAATAGTATTTAGCATAAATCTTTATTCAAAAAAATGATATGGATCTTAAAATAATCCACTATGGATGTTTTGAATTTATTATGCCCTTTCGCTGTTCTGTTCTTAAAAATGAGTAGATGTAAGTTTTTAATTCATATCCTGCTTTGTGTCGTTTTTTATAGGTAAAAATAATGCGAAAAATATCAAAAGAAGGGCTTGTATTGATTAAGCAATTGGAAGGCTTACGTTTATCAGCTTATGAAGATTCTGGTGGTGTCTGGACAATTGGTTATGGACATACAAGTGCTGCTGGTGCCCCAAGCGTCCACAAAGACATGCAAATTACGGAAAAAGAAGCTGAAAAAATCCTTTGTCAGGACTTGAGGGAGTATGAAGCTGTTGTTGAAAAAGCCGTTACCGTTCCTTTAAACGATGAACAATTCGCGGCATTAGTATCATTTTGCTATAATGTAGGAATCACAGCATTTCGCAATTCTACACTTTTAAAAAAGCTTAATAAAGGTGAATATGAAGCGATACCAACCGAATTGCAAAAATGGACAAGAGTAGGAGGAAAACGTATCCAAGGTCTTGTCAATCGCCGAGCAACCGAAGCAGGATTGTGGGCAAAAGGAGCTCATGTTGCCCCCAATTATCATGTAGTAGAACCAGAAGGCGTAACAGGTATTTGCAAAGTAGAAGCTCTTGCACCAATCATAGGTTCTTTTTCAGGGCTTGGAGGTCTTTTTGCAGGAAATGGTCCTGTTCAATGGGTTCTAGCAGGCATTATGGTTTTAGCTGCTTGTACGGCTATGATATACATTGCTAAGCGTTTTCAGGAACACCGCCTATGATTTTATGGATAAAAAAATATCTGACAATGACGTCAGCGCTCATAGCAGCTTTTCTTATAGCTTTAGTCAAAGCCTTTTTTCTTGGGAAAAAAGTTGAGAAGCAAAAGCAAACAAAAGAAGATTTCAAGATAGCGACAACACGGCTTGAGGTAGAAAATGAAATTAATAAGAAAAGTGATGCTGATGTGCGCACTAAACTTTCTAGCTGGTTGCGCGACGAATGAACGAACTTCTTGTATTGGATGGCTTCCAATTTATTTGAATCGACAAGATATCAATGTCATTAGTCCAAATTTGGCGAGAGATATTTTAAAACATAACGAACAAGGTGAACGTTTATGTGGTTGGAGAGATAAACGGAAAATAAAGTGATAAAAATATAATTCCTCTGAAACATCAATCAATGAAAAGATTTGAAAGAGGTGGATACATTCAGATTAAAAGTAAAAGCACTTAAAGGATTAAAACACTCTGGTGGTTGATTAGATTTAATTAGAGTGACTGAGATGTCTGAATTGAAACTAAAGGATTCAACAGATTGTGTTTGTGTAAAATGATTGAGTCTATTGATGTATTCTAAGGGCATCTTTGTTATCCTATCAAAAGAAGATGAGAAAAGATTTTATGGATTGCACTACTATCGTCGTTCAAAGAACTGATCATACACAAAGGTTCTGTTTTCAACAAAAATAATATCTAGGTGCTGGCATGCTTGAAGAAAAGCAATCTACGGAGCTATATAATGAATAATGGTAAGGCTTTTATGTGATTTGTAAATAACGTTGTTTCAGCTTCCTAATTATAATAATGATGTTGACGATAAGGCGAATACTTTCGCACTGTATCTGCTTTTTCACGCTAAAGTGGCGGGAAAAACATTGTGAATGATCTTGGCTGTTAATTTTTCTATAGGTAAATTCCCTATGTGGGAAATGACATGCAACTCCAGTTGAGAAAACCAACAACCATTTTTGCTTTTATTTTTTAACTTAGCTTTTTTACTTTCAAAAGTCGCCTAGCAATTTCTTGAAAAATATTGCTTTACTATTTTAAGATAATTTTTTCCTGAAATAAAATCCTTCTTTTAAAATATTACTGTAATATCTTGCAAACTCATGTACTGTTTTTAGAGAAAGTTTGTAATAAGACCGTGCTTTTCACGGCTTTTATTGTGATGTGTATAACGGAAAAGTTAAGAGTGCGTATTATCTTTTCGAACATTCAACTACAATCTTATTTCATCACAATATTTATCTTGAGAAGATACTTTTACAAAGATACTGATAATCTATAAATCGCTCTCCCCTAATTCACCTTCTCGCTCATCCTTCCATGCATTGCCCGTCCACTTTTTAAACCACCTTAAATTTTTGATATAAAATTTTTTCTTTAATTTTTATTTTTTATTGAATCATAAAAATGATATGTCTCAATCTCACCTCTATGCATCTTTATACGCTTTGATTCTTATTTCTAAAGCCCAGATTGCCTACATATCGTACTGTTTTTATATTTAATATATATTTTTAGATTTATTCTTAACTTGTTAGAAAAGTTTTTATATTTTGATAGAAATATCTTCTATCAGTTCACTTTTTTTAAAAGATTCTGAAAGGATTCTCAAAAAGTCTGCAAAGTTAAAGACTATTTAATACGTATTGTTTCTTTTTTAGAAATCAAAATTGGTGATGCCCCATTCCTTACCAGCAATTGTGTTATTTGCAGAGCAGTCTGTATAAGGTGGTGTAACCTCTTTTATAAAGTTAACTAAAGTTTTTTGAATTTCTAGCATATTGTTTAAAGACAAAAAACTCCCTCTTATTTATACAAGCAGCTCAGACATCGGCTGATAATCCTCCCGCTTATAAAAATCCTTTCTTTAATAACCCTCAAAACCACAATTAAAGTGAAGTGGTGAAAGATAAAACAAGATTTTTAGGCGATCATAACGCATAATAAAATCAAACTAGTCTAAATGTTCAATGCTAACACCTGCTAAACAGTGGAAAATAAGTTTTAGCACGCATTCAAATTGGAAGGGCTTCCCCCCCGCGCGCTACGATGGTTTTCTATTCTCATCGCACGATTTACATTCCCTCTAAAACTTAATCGCTGTAAATATAAAAATCTTGAAGCCCGTTCTAAATCCGTGAGAGTTTCTGGATCTTGCTGTATTAAACGTTGAAATTCCTCACAACTGCTCATCTGAAATGCTAACATTTTCATAAAAGGACGATAGTGGCGTTGTAACATCCCTAAAAAGTTTACGACATAACCTGAGAGATTATTGCTGATTTCAGGGGATAGAATCAATTTCTGCTCAAAGAAAATCTCACCCATACCAACAAAAAGGTTTAGTCTACATGCCATGAGGAATGTCCTCAAATAATTTTGATATTTTTTTGATCAAATTTCTTTTGTCACCAATATCAGCAGCAACTGTTGTGGAATTAATAGAATTATAATTTTTTATCTTAAAATGTATCCATCATTTTTTATATTCTTTCATCTATCTTAGCCTTCTTTTCACAGCTTCAAATGATAAAAAGTAACTGCAATGTTAAGTTGTTTTGCATCGAACAAATTTCTCGCAAACTATCCCTATTGGCTAGATGACAATCCATCCTCTATTTAAAGAGAGAAAAACTTTTCTTTTTTATTCAGCGATAAAGTAAATATTATCCAATTACTTACGAGTAGAAATTCGATCAAATGAAAACTGTAATTCTTTCTACTCTAAGTAATCTTGTACCCATTTATATAGGTTTAGGAAAGCGTGCTGTTATGAATATTCATAAAAATGCTTCAAAAATTGATATCAGCAAAACTTCTGTTTTAAAAAAGGAAAAGATGTTCTCCTACTTGCTACCGAAGAAACTGTTCAGATTTGTCTTGATGTTGCTGAAGAGCTTCAAAAAACATGAAGTTATCCCAACGCTTACAAGTGTGCCAACAATTCAACTTTGAGATAATAGATCAGTGCTAGAGTTATGCCAATCTCACCAATCTGTTATTGTCTGTGAAGAGCATAGTATCAAAGGAGAAGCTTGGAGATGCAATTGTTAAATCGCTTATGAAACAAAACATTCTATGCCAATTTGTATCATTAGCCCCCCACCATCACCATCTGCAATAAAAACGAACTGGATATTTTAACAAGTTATAAAATCAATCGAAAACGCATAAATAGTGTTAGAAATGATATACTATACAAAAAATATTCAACTGCTTCCTAATATGCTCGCCAGTTCAAAAACATCATAAATCATTGAGAATACAAGAACACAAGAAAGAAAAGCACATTAATTCACGCAGTTTTGCTCTCAGTAAACGAGCTTTTTTAAAGATAGTACGGATATTTTTTTCATTGCTTAAAAACGTACTCCATAAAAACAATATCATATCCATATAATATATTATCCAATGAACTTAATATAAATAATATATATATTATAGAAATATTATTTATTAGATATATTTTTTATTATAATTATAGATTAAAATAAATACATATTGACATTTTTAATAATTTTATTTATATAAGAGTTAATATTATTCTATACTAAAATAAAACTGAATGGATTTTATAAATTTACGTTTTATGCCAATGTGGAAAAGAAGTAATTAATATATTATATTTTAATGTTTTTTATATACAGGAGGGAAAAATGCTCACAGCATTATTTATAGCTATTTTTTCTATATCAACAGTTGTTTTACCTTTAATATCAGCGCTTGTTCCTTTTTATCCGTAGAATGAGCTTTTAATAAAGTAAATAAAATATGTATGCAATGTTATTATTGTTTTTTTTCGTGTTTATTATTATTAATATTTAATATTATTGTAGTTACTGAGTATTTTCTGTGATTTTATAGAGGAGCTTATTGATCTTTTCTATTTAACTTTAACTGTCAACATATTTTTAAAATATATAATTATGCTCCTCTATAAAAAGACTTTCTTTTTCTGAAAGGAGTATAACATATTGCTTTCATTGCTTAAAAACATCTATATTTACCAAACTCTTGCGTGTAATATCTTTGATTGTCTGAGTACCAGTCAGTGTCATAGCTACCCGCATTTCATTGGCAAAAAGATCAAGGAGATGCATAACACCTTTCTTACCTGCTGCTGCAAGCGCATAAACAAAAGCACGGCCAATCATAACAGCATCCGCACCTTGTGCTATCATGCGTACAACATCAAGACCAGAACGAACACCTGAGTCCACTAAAATAGTCAAATAATCCTTTACAGCATCCGCAATTGCAGGCAATGCTCGTGTTGTTGATAATACACCATCAAGCTGACGTCCGCCGTGATTAGAAACAACAATACCATCCGCACCAAATTTTACTGCTTCTCGTGCATCTTCTGGATCAAGAATACCTTTCAAAATCATTTTTCCTTTCCAAAAATCGCGAATCCATTGTAGATCATGCCAACCAATTGATGGATCAAAATTTGCACCAATCCAACCAACGTAATCATCCAATGCAATTTTCTTTTTGAGATAAGTGGAGACATTTCCAAGATCATGAGGGCGCCCCATAACACCAACGTTCCAAGCCCAATATGGATGAGTCAAAGCTTGTAAAAAACGACGTAAACCAGCATAAGGACCAGACATTCCCGAATGCGCATCACGATAACGTGCACCAGGAATTGGCATATCAACTGTAAAAACCAACGTGCGTACACCAGCCAACCAAGCCCGTTCTAGTGTATCACGCATGAAACCGCGATCTTTGAGAACATAAAGTTGAAACCAAAATACACCTCCAACCGCTTCTTGCACTTCCGCAATAGGACAAACTGAAACAGAGGATAGAGTAAAAGGAATCCCTTTTGCCGCTGCGGCACGCGCTGCTTTTACCTCTCCACGACGTGCATACATGCCCGTTAGCCCAACAGGTGCAAGTACAATCGGTAAATCAAGTGTCTGATCAAAAAGCTTTATTGAAAGATCAACTTCACCAACTTGCCTTAGAATCCTTTGACGCAATGCAAGTGTTTGAAGATCTGTACAATTACGTCGCATCGTTTCTTCAGCATAAGCCCCACCATCAATATAGTGAAAAAGAAAGGGAGGAAGACGACGCTTTGCTGCCTTACGATAATCAAGTGTTGAAGAAATAATCATTGATGGCACCATTGTTCCTAAATGAAAAGAGAAAATATCCTAAAACGCATAAAAGCGAACCCATGTACCTACCTATTCGTTATTCTCCCAAAGCACTCTATTGAATAGATAGAAGCAACAGAGACTGCAACTTTCTAAAAAAACTAATTGATAAAAACAACGTCTTTATTGCTCTTATCCAAATTTAAAATCTCACAGTATGAAGTATCATTAATAACGTATCTACTCATATATTCTTCATGTGCAATTAAAATGTTATACTCTCTTTAAAGCAATCCCTCTTCGAAAGCGATTGCTCCGTAGCTTAATTAGTTATAATTTAAAGTCGCTTCTCCCTCCAAAGATCCTTACATTATCAGTTATTAAGAATATAGAGTGTTATTAAGTATAAATCATAATCTCCCCTAAAAGATGAAAAAATCCTTTATTAATACTGGAAATAAAGCTGTCGCATACATGCAGAAATCTTCTTATATCAATATTCAAAACTGAGATCTGTTACTTATTCATGAATAGTGCCTAATTCACATAAAGCATAAAAACTTTTAATGTTCATACCAATAGAAACTCTTCATATTTAATTGAATAATTTTCTAGCAATATTATATCTTGAGGCTATAAATGAGTTACTAAAATTAGAACAATGTTTATTGAAAATAATTGTTACTAAACTGGAGTGAAAACTTATTTATTAACTCTTAAGGATAATTTTTATACGGAATAAAATATACTGGTTATTACACTCTAGAAAAATTGAGTCAATTGCAGCATTCAATCTCGCATATTTACTTTGAAAAGTGAGTAGCTACTGTTATATTGAATTTTATTAACCTATTGATTTATTATAATAATAAATATGAATAACATATTGAATATAGTAAATTTTGTCATGATGAAATAATCAAAACTATTCTTTTGCACATCATAAATGGAGTTCGTATAGATAGAACCTCTTGAAAAAAGAAGTAAAAATGCCTCTCATACCCTCTCAAATGCAAGAGATGAAATAACCTTGGAAATTAAAAATAGAATGCATGACGCCGGTTTTGCGAAGCACAAAATTTTCTTTTATCTAAAATACGCTTTCTGCATACATGTTATCAAAATTCGTGGTTCCCAACTCATTTAAAATGCTTGGACAACTTTAAACCCTGTGCTTGATAATGTGATCCAACATCATGTCCATAAAGGATTGATGGTCGATTAAGCATATGCTCATAGACCAAACGGCCAATAATTTGACCATGCTCTAAGATAAAAGGAACTTCATAGCTCCGCACTTCTAAAACCGCTCTTGCTCCTTTTCCACCCGCTTCCATATGCCCAAATCCTGGATCAAAAAAGCCTGCATAATGCACCCTAAACTCACCAACTAAAGGATCAAAAGGTGTCATTTCTGCGGCATAAAGCGGAGGCACATGAACAGACTCTCGTGAAACTAAAATGTAAAATTCATCAGGATCAAGAACCAACTCCCTTTGACCACGATCAAAAAGAGGTTCCCAAAAATCTAAAACATGGGCAACAGCACGTTTATCAATATCAATAACACTTGTATGATGTTTACCACGATAACCTATAAGCCCGTTTTCGTCTCCCCTTAAATTAATGGAAAGACCAATACCACCAACACTAATATTAGGAAAATCATCCGATATCAGTGTTTCTTGCCTTTGCAAAGTGTGCAACTCTATTTCATTTAAATAACTTTGCCCTTTTCTAAACCGAAGCTGTGATAAATGTGAGCCTGTATGCACCAAAATTGGAAATGTGCGTGGACTAATTTCCAAATAAAGTGGACCATGATAACCAGCACAAATTTTATCAAACTCCTGAGCATTATCCGTAATGACACGTGTAAAAATATCTAATCGGCCTGTAGAACTTTTGGGATTGGCAACAGCAGATAAAAATTCTGGTAAAGCTAAACTTTCCAAAAGAGGAACAATATAAACACACCCCGTTTCCAAAACGGCTCCGTCTCGTAAATCAAACTCATGCAACTTTAACCGTTCAAGCTTATCCAAAACTTTTGTATCAGGTCCCGGCATAAAAGAAGCACGTATACGATAAGCTTTCTCCCCTAAACGAAGATCAAGACTTGCTGGTTGTATTTGAGATCTATCAAATGGATACTGAGCCTTGAGAAAGTTATTCTCAATCAAAGCTTGTATATCACTATCTGCTAAAATACCGCTTATACGCGCCATGTATATTGCCTTCCCTTTTTATATTGTTTCTTTATTTGACCTAGATGATAAATTGGTGCAAGCTATTTTAAAGTGATAAAAACTATTTTTATGTTTTTTCCAACCGACTTGTTAACATAAAATAGGAGGTATTGTAAAAATAATACCTCTTATGCTCTCTTATTCTTGAATGTCGCGCAAATGATGTTATCATAATTTTCTATAGAACCCTTAAGTTTCCTGTTAGAATTTATTATGATTATACGCCATCTTAGCGAAAATATTATTAATCAAATCGCCGCCGGTGAAGTTATTGAACGACCAGCAAATGTTGTCAAAGAACTTGTTGAAAACGCTATTGATGCTGGTGCAACACGCATTGAAATTATTACAGCAAATGGTGGAAAAAATTTTATAAAGGTGAGTGATAATGGTTATGGAATTCCTGCAGATCAATTAACTTTAGCAGTTTCTCGCCATTGTACCTCAAAGATTACCGATGACGTACACAATATCTGCTTCCTTGGATTTAGAGGAGAAGCCCTCCCTTCTATTGGTTCTGTTGCTAAACTTAAACTCATTTCACGAACAAAAGATGCTGAGAACGCTGCTGAAATTTCCGTTACTGCAGGAAAAATTGTAGGACCCAAACCAGCTGCTGCGAATCTTGGAACAATTGTTGAAGTTCGTGATCTTTTCTTTGTCACGCCGGCACGATTAAAATTTATGAAAACTGATCGGGCTGAAACAAATGCTATTAGCGATATGATTAAGCGAATTGCTATCGCATTTCCACATATCCGCTTTTCTCTTTCAGGACTAGACAGAACATCTATGGAATTGTCTGCTACAGAAAATAATATTCAAGGACAATTACAACGTATTACGCAAATTATGGGAAAAGAATTCGCCCCTAATAGCATTGCGCTGAATGCTGAACGCGAAGCGGTGCGCTTAACAGGTTTTGCCTGTTTGCCATCTTTCAACCGAAATAACAGCCTTCATCAATTTGCTTATGTTAATGGACGTCCCGTGCGTGATAAATTTCTATGGGGCGCTATCCGAGGCGCTTATGCTGATGTCATGACACGAGATCGTTATCCTGTCGCTATTCTTTTTATTGACCTCCCACCTGCTGAGGTAGATGTTAATGTTCACCCAGCCAAAGCTGATGTACGATTCCGTGATCCAGGATTAATTCGTGGTTTGATTGTTGGAGCTATTCGTGAAGCATTGCAGCAATCTGGTATTCGTCCTACTTCAACCCGTTCTGAAGCAATGCTTGCTGCATTTCAAACACAACAATCATTGGCACACCAACCATTAGGCAGTTTTAAGAACACGCACCAGTTCTCTTCTTACAGTTCACAACCTCATCATTTTACCAGCGCTTCAATGGTCCCAAAACCATTGGATAGTACTCACTCTTTTGATTTAAAAGAAGATGCCGCTCCTATTATGGAGGGCTTAAATACACCAAGTGGGGATGCATACATTCCAAGCACGACATCTTCATCAGAAGAGTTATCTTATCCATTAGGAGCGGCCAGAGCACAAATCCATAAAAACTATATTATCGCCCAAACACAAGATAGTTTGATCATTGTCGATCAGCATGCAGCTCACGAACGATTGGTTTATGAAGCACTCAAAAATGCACTTTATTCCAAACCACTTCCTTCACAGTTATTACTTATTCCTGAAATTGTAGAACTCTCTGAAGAGGATGCAACATGCCTTTTAACGCATAAAGATGCTTTGCAAAAATTTGGATTAGGAATAGAACCATTTGGACCAGGAGCAATTGTTGTGCGTGAAACACCTTCCATGTTAGGAGAGATCAACGTCCAAGCCCTTATTAAAGATCTCGCAGATGAGGCTGCTGAGTATGATACAACAAATAATTTAAAAGCAATGCTTGATTATGTTGCAGCAACGATGGCCTGTCACGGCTCAATACGGTCAGGGCGCCTTTTACGCCCCGAAGAAATGAACACACTATTACGACAAATGGAGGCAATACCTAATACAAGTACATGTAATCACGGACGCCCTACTTATATTGAACTCAAATTGGCAGATATAGAACGGCTTTTTGGCAGAAAATAAGCCCTTCATCATTTTTACAAGAAAAATATTTTAAAATTAACTCTCGACTTTATAATATATTTTATGGCACTTTTCTTGAATCTCTTGTATCAAGTAAAAAGGAGTTATAATGTTTCCCAATGGTGAACGCGAAGCAAAAATTCATTATTCTAATAACGGATATGACATTATAGAATATGGTACCTATACCATTTGTGCTGTTAGCGGGCAAAAAATCCTTATAGATGATTTAAAATATTGGAATCATCACCGCCAAGAAGCATATGCTAGTTGTGAAATCTCCTATCAGCGCGAACTTGAGTGCAATCCATATCTCAAGCAATTGTTAAAAACAAAAGAAAAATAACCCCTCGAAAGCTATGAATTTAGCCTTTGCCTTTTAGACAAGAAAATTCAAGGGAACGTTTTCTAAAGCGGGTTATGACCTCTTCAAGGACCATACGACAGAAGTCTTTTTGAACAAAATCGACATTCACATCAAAGATAATAAGATTTTTCAAATCTTTTTGCATGTGAATTGTCTGTATACGGGTATAATCTTTAGCGGTTGTTGCGAGCCATAAATTGTGCATTTTAGCCTTTTGTATAAGGCTTTTTAAGTTTTTATCTGTGAAAAGATAGTGGTCTGGATATATGTAAGTTTGCACCACATGACCAGACAATTCTTTAATAGATTTAAAAAATTTATCTGGATTGCCAATACCAGCAAATGCCAAAAATGATTTTCCTGAAACCTCATCAGAGGCACTGGCTTTAAGATGAGCACGATATAAAGGCTTTCCAGTACGCGAAACAAGAAAAGCGACATTATCAGGTGCATCGGAGTGACCAATCAATAAAACACTATCCATAAAAGAAAACTGCGTTTTTAATGGTACGCGCAAAGGTCCTGCTGGAAAGACAGCTCCATTACCAAAACCGCGCATCGCATCAACAACGAGTAACGCATAATCCATATAAAGACGGCGACTTTGAAATCCGTCATCCATTAAAATAAGATTACATCCCTCTTGTTTAAGCCGTTGTGCCGCTGCATAACGATTAGGTGATACAGCTACAAAAGCATGCCGTGCAAGTAAAAGTGCCTCATCTCCAACACTATATGGAGTATCATATTTCTCATTTACAAGATGTACCCCTTTAACTGATCCACCATAACCACGAGATACAATACCAGGTACGAAACCAAGTTCTTTAGCCACTTTTGTAAAAGCAATAACAACCGGCGTTTTACCCGCACCGCCACATGTAAAATTTCCAATACACAAAACTGGCAGATCAATCACGGGAGGCTGTCTTGTCATAAAACAACTTGAAAAATAACCATACCCCCATGAAACTGGAACTAACACAAAATGCAAAAAGCTTTTATTTTTCCACCAAAAACGAGGGGCGCTAATATGCATATCTACCCTGACGCTGACGTAAACCTGTTTGTATTACAAGGGGTTGTAAAAATGGATCTAAAATCTTTAATGTGCGCTCAAATGCACCTGCCATACCTGTCGCCACTTCATGAGCCTTATCAACCATTTCTTGCCGCAATGTTTCATTTGTTAAAAGCTTATACACCTGAATAGCAAGCTGTTTTGTATCTTGAACCATATATGCTGCATCATGCGTTAGAAATTGTTTGAACATCTCTTGAAAATTTGAAACATGAGGCCCTGTCAAAATAGCGGAACCAAGCAAAGCCAATTCCAATGGATTGTGTCCACCATTTCCACATAACGATTTACCAACGAAAGAAACTTTCGATAAGCGAAGAAAAAGTCCCATTTCTCCAATGGTATCTCCCCATAAAATATCGGTATTCATGTTTGGAACAGCGTCTCTACTCCTACGAATAAAACTTAATCCCTTATTATCGCATTTTCTGATAAGATCTTCTGAACGTTCAGGATGACGAGGTACAATAATTGTTAATAAATCTGGCAAATAATTTTTAACAATTTTATGGACCTCAAAAGCAATCTCCTCTTCCCCTTCATGCGTTGAAACAGCTGCCCAAACTGGGCGATTGCCGATAGCATTACGATAACGTGCAAGCAATTCTTGATTTTCAACCAGAAAAACATCAGCCTTGAGATTACCAGAAAACGTAACAGATTTTACGCCAAGTGTATGGTAATAAGCTACATCTCTTTCATTTTGACCAATCACCAAATCAATATCCTTAAAAATATGTTTGGCAAGAACACGTCGTTTTTGCCAAGCTTTAAAAGAACGTTCAGACATATGGGCATTAACCAAAATCTGCGGAATACGCATTTTTGCAAGTTCTTTAATACGAAGAGGCCAAATTTCTGATTCACAAATTAAGACGAGATCAGGCTTCCAATGACGAATAAAACGGCGCACTGCAAAATCTAAATCCAAAGGAGCATATTGATGAATCAACCTATTACCAAAATATTTTTTCACAAGAGTAGAAGATGTCACCGTCCCAGTTGTCATTAATACATTGATTTCCAATGATAAAATATAATTTATAAGTGGAACAAGTGCAAGTGTTTCTCCAACACTTGCTGCATGCAACCAAACTAACGAACCTTGGGGGCGTATATGAGAACTTTTACCTAAACGCTCTTTTTTGCGACACCACTCTTCTTTTCCACGAATAGCACGAAAGAACAAATAAAAAGGAATAACAGGACATAAGCAAAAACCAATCATCCGATAGCTTAAAAGAGCCGTATGTGCCTTTAATTCTACCATTTAAAATCACCTCATCCAGCTATTTTAAGATATCTATATACTTATTTTGTTAAAAAATTCATCAACACTATTGGTTGTATCCATATTTTTTAATATCATCCATATCTTAAATAAAAAAAGCTTAATCCATGAGAAAATTCAATACATATACACATTATTTAAATCTCTTTTAATTAAATTTTGTAACTTATATCGATTTTATCACTTCATTCTGCACCCTATAAAAAATCTTACTCAAAAATAACAAAACTACATTTCAGTCGATTATAATTTTTAAAATATAAATGATAAATCTATGACATAGATTGTATCATTTTTTCAACTCACTGAATAAATACTTCTTATGATTTTAGTGAGACTTTGAATTTTGCACGTTGATATTTTAGAGAAAAAGCTTATTTTTACATATGTTAGGTATTGTCAATTTTTCAAAAAATAACCCATATAGACATTACAACCTAATATAAATACAATAAATAAAATGTGTTTAAAAGAAAGTTCAATCTCTATTATTTCATTTCAATAAAATGAATATGTCAAACTAATCTTAAAAAACTTTTGAATAGTATAGAGTTCTCATTTTAAATTGTGATATAATCTCTTAAAGGTAATCCAGAAAAATCTAATCTTGTTTAATAGAGAATTTCTTAAAAGTCTTAAAGCAATTTAAATAAGAGTTTTTAAAATTTTAAATCCTCTCTTTTCAGGAGGTCGCATGACATATTATTCCTTTTAAGATTGTATATAATCAACACAAAATGATTAACTTATAGATTGTAGTTTTAAATAAGTACTCAAAAAACCCTTATGAGGTAAGTTAACTTCATAAATCTATTCAGTTTCTCTAAGTTTCTAATTTTGGTAAAGTTTCTAACGACTTTCATGGTTTCTAAACTTATAGTAATAACTCGTTGAAAAAATTCCAATAGATAAGTAACGAGTGCTAATAATCTCAACAGAGTAGTAATTGGTATCATTAATAATGCTACTCTTTTTATTAATCTTAACGCATTAGTGTCTCATACCCCATTCAAAAGCAGAGTGACTATTCACAATATAATCATAAATTTCGAGTGATAGCTGTCATGATAATATTGCTGTTGTAAATAGGTTGATAGAAACTGTCTTGCATTTTTATTAAGCGTAAAGATGGTGGTGCAATAATGGATTTTATACCTTGCAGGAACACCATTATGAAATGGGTTTAGGTGCTTTGGGAGATGTTTCTTAAAAAAACATATGAATTTTAAACAACAAGCATATTCTTTTTTACGGCATTCTATTTTACCCGAAGAACGTACCTATGAAAAGGACGACTAAACAAAAGCATGAAGCAATCTACAGGTTATAATAACCAAATATTCAAGCTTTATTCTGCATCGCCTAACTCAGCATCAAGAAACTGATGCAAATCTACAATGTAATAACGTTGTAATGCATTATCTACACTGCTTTGTGCTTTTGCCTGCCATGCTTCTTGAGCGGATTGATAATCTGAGAAAATACCAACCACATCTAAATCATCAGGATTCTTAAATTGATTACTGTTAAGATTTTTTAATTCCCCACCAAATACAAGATGTAAATATTGTTTTTTTCCTTTGGTTTCAGTCATATGTGCCTCCATATCATTTAGATTATTTTAGCGCGCTTTTACGTGATTAAACTAACTTTGTTTGACGAACAACATCTATCATATCTTGACAGCAATTATTTTTACCAGCAATTAAAAGTCCATACTGGTAAGGTTCAATTCCATAAGATAGTAAAGGGGCATCAAGCGATAAAAAACACCCTCCACACTCCTGCAAAATAAGATCAGCAGCGGCAATATCCCATTCATGACAATTTGGACGAACTAATACGATATCAATTTCATCTTGAGCAACAAGAACAATACGATAAGCAAGAGAAGGAAGATAATGATAAAGACTGACTTGATTGAGAAAATCATCTGGTAATTTTTGTGCGAGCGATTTATCAAGTGAAATTTTATATTTTCGATGAACCTCAAAGGCTAAACGAGGAAGTTTTATCCCATTTAATGTTGCCCCTCCACCCGTTACAGCTGTATAAACATCTCCTTGAGCCGGACATTGTAGAACGCCCACAATAGGACGCCCATTCTCAATAATGGCAACCGAAATACACCAATAAGGATTGCCAGAAAGAAAACCACGCGTTCCATCAATAGGATCAACAACAAAAGAGCGCTCATAATAATCTTGTTTTTCTCGATTATCTTTTGTTTCTTCTGAAATCCATCCATAATTTGGACGAGCTCCAAGAAGCCTCTCTTTCAAGAAATGATCAATAGCAAAATCTGCTTCACTAACCGGGGAATTACCTTCTTTAATCCAGACATCCAACGTGCATCCAAAATACCGCATTGCTAAATCTCCTGCCTCTCGACAAACGTCACGCAAAAGATTTAAATCAGAAGAATGATGCGTGTTATTTTCCTGCAAGTGTCATCCCTTCAATTAACAATGTTGGAGCAGCTGTACTATAACGCCGATCAATATCATTGGCAGGTGTTAAATGTGCTAACATATGAAGCAAATCAGAACCTAGCGTTACTTCACTTACCGGATAAGCAATTTCACCATTTTCAATCCAAAAACCGGAAGCTCCACGACTATACTGACCAGTAATAAAATCAATGCCATGACCGAATAATTCGGTCACATAAAATCCATTTCGCAAATCTTTTATCATATCGCAAGGCGATACTAAACCCGGTTCAATAGCAAAATTTGTACTGGTCGGCTGCACTAATGATGCCGAACGCATACCGTGTCCATTTGTTTTAAGTCCCAATTCACGTGCTGTAGATGATGAAAGAAGCCAATTTTTTAAAATACCATTTTCAATAATATTGAGTGTTTGCCCCTCTACCCCTTCTCCATCAAAAGGATGAGAAGCATTTCCACGTAATCGCAAAGGTTGATCGGTTACATTAACATTAGGCTTCATCACTTCCTTGCCTAGGAAATTCTGTAAAAGACTCGTTTTTCGAGCCACAGAGGCTCCATTGACCATAGATGCGATATGCCCTGCAATTCCACGAGCCGTACGCGGATTAAAAATAACATCAACGCTCCCAGTCGCCGCACGAACTGCCCCCAAACGTCGAACAGCACCAAGCCCTGCATTCTTTCCCACAGTTTCTGCTGCCTCTAAATCAGAAAAATGTAAGGCTGTTGTATAATCATAATCCCGCTCCATCTGTGTTCCTTCACCTGCAAGAGCACTACAAGAACGTGAAAAACAACTTGAGCGATAGGCTCCACAAAAACCATCGCTGGTCACAAGAATAAACCCACTACGGCCATAAGCTGTTGCAGCGCCACCAGAATTGCTTACACCTTTAACATCAAGAGCTGCTGCCTCCGTTTTTAAAGCATCTTCTGTTAAAAAATGACTGCTGGGTACAAAATCATCAAAAAGATCAAGATCTTTAGGATACTTAACCAAACACTCTTTATCTGCCAAACCTTCAAATAAACTATCGGGAGAAGCTTTAGCCATCGCAACAGCACGTTCCGCAAGTTCTTGCGGATAAGATCCTAAATTAGCAGAAACACTTGCTACTTTTTTTCCAACAAAAACCCTTAGAGTAAAATCATTGCTCTCTGCTGCTTCTGTCGATTCGACTTTCCCAAAACGAACTGATACACTGGTAGAATGAGCATGAACAATAACAGCATCAGCAGCATCTGCCCCAGAACGCTTTGCTGCTTCAACCAGCGAAACAGCTTTCTCAATCTGGTTTTTATCAGTCATTATAGACTCCCTAAAATATTTTATTATTTACATTGATAAGCATTCTGACAAATTTATACAAATCAAAATATAACTCTTGTGTATTGATTCATAAGATTATGCACATTCATGCATTCTTTTTCTTTTAATGCATTAAATCATTTTCCTTTTAGCTTCTTTATGAAAAGACGTAATATGCCGTATATGCCGTAAAATCTCTTTAGTTTCAAGATTTCTCATGGGCCCTTATCATTTTAGGAGCCAAATCTCCACTGACAATCAAATCAACAGAACAATTGGCAATTAACAAAAGTCTTAGCAATAACACTTGAATTTAAGCCAAAGTCCTCAAAAATTCGAAAAGCATAAAATGATCTAAATCACAGGTCTTCCTTCCTCTGGGTAGTAAAAAACTTACCTCATATCTTTCCTATAGCATTCTTTAATTTCCAAGAAAGAATCAAGAAAATGCCTTATATTTGTATACACTTCTTTGCTTCTATAAACTCTCTCATAATGAGACGGCACTCTTGTAAATGAAACAAAACTTAAACAGAGTAAAAAATATTTCCTTCCATTATGGTTTCAACAAAATGAGCAGTCATAAACTTCTTTACCCTAATGGACGTAATATCATAAAGAACTCATTTTTTATATTTAAAAGTAATCAAGAAATTATCTTGTAATCTTTCAATAAAATTAACAGTTTGATTTATACTTATAATTTATTGTTTTGTAATTTGTATAAAAAAGCCTAATAGCATAAAATTCTCTTTGTTTCGAACCTATTCATGTTGAGTCAATCACAACTATTTGCGAGCATATCATGAATAAGGGGCATATGAATGAAACCTATTTAAGAAGAAATCAAAATGCCTCTTATGAAGGTTTTAAATGCAAAAAATATTGCAACATTAGAAACAGGAAAATATTATGACGATATGGACCTACATCATAGAGAAGTAATGAACTTCTGAAACTTTCTCATTTTCAATGAAGAGAGCATCTTATAAGCTTTTATATATAAAAAAAATTCAATGAATTTCATAAGATTTTTAGCGCAAAATTAATCCCGTAAGATGCTTTGACACGATTTCAACAGCTAACTAAAACCAAATCATAGCTCATCAATTTGCTATATACTCATAACTAATTTCATTCTAACAAGGCTAAGATTTCTGCACCTTTTTTAAGGTATTAACTTCTTTATAAATGCACCCCCTTACAAGATGCTTTTGTTTTCAGTAAGAGCACGTCTACTCATTTCAATCATTGCATCGCGAAGATATAACTTAATTTTTGATCCAATAATCACTCCAAAGAAAGGAGCAAGTAAGCCATACATAATTACAGTATGACGAATTTTGTTATTGGAAGAACCAGATTTTGTTGAACAAATATATTCATGATTAAAACTCATACGTGTAAAAGGAAGTTTAGCATAATCAGAAAAACAAACATTTTTTATAACTTTATCAAGTGTAAAAGTTACTGTAGGTCCTTTTTTAGGTTTCATTTGGCCTACAGCTCCTACTTTAAAAGCACCAAAAAGTTCTACCCACTCAAGTTCGTGATCCCAAGAAGGCCATTTTGCTACGTCCTCCCATATAGCCCAAATTTGCTCAGCACTTGCTTCTGTGCTAATCTCTTCACTATATATCCATTTAAACATGATAATCTCCCCTTTTTTACAAATTCCTTATCTTTAGTGATAAAGAATAATATAAAAAAGTATCCTTAAAGCTGCACAACGATAAGATACTTAATACTCTCAGATTTACTTAATATGTAATGATTAAATTAACAAGGGATACTACTAAACTAAACACACAAATATTCAGGATAAATGAACAATATTTTCAATACTAAACAAAATATCTTTTTTAAATTTATACAATAACAAAAATAGACGTTACGCATCATATAAGATATAAATGCAGACTGCATAGCTTAAAACTTTCAACTGCTGATGAAATGTGATGATTAAGGTATAGCAGAAAAAATTAGACAAAAAAGATCATAACTATTATCGAGGAATATATATCCTATTGGAGAAAAAACATCCTTCTATAGTAAAGCTAATAAAAATTCATCAATTCCTTTAACATTAGAATCTTTTATTGATTTTCTGCTTAACCTTTTAAAAACCATATAAAATGAAGAAAACTGTGTAAAAGCATTTTTTCATCCTATCGGATAAACACAAGAACTTTCTCAAGATGTAAGCGATCGTAATTTATAGAGACGTATTGCTGTTTCACCATAAAAACGCTCATCATCTAGATAAAAGACGTCAGGTAAATGAATCATTGTATCTTTCTTTTCTTCAAGTATGAAGAGTGTATCAGCTTTTGCCCACCCTCCTCGCAAAGCTTCTACAAAAGCACGTTCACCTAAACAATGGCTATAGGGAGGATCAGCGCAGATAACATCAAATGGCAGCATTGTTCCAATATTACCAAGTTTGGTTGCATCTCGACGCAAAATCCGCCCTATTGACTGTAATTCAAAGGCTTCGATATTTTTTTGAATTACCCCACGCCCCTCAACCGAGTTTTCAACAAAAACAGCAGCCTTTGCTCCACGTGAAAGTGCTTCGATGCCTAAAGCACCAGTCCCAGCAAAAAGATCAAGAATGCGTTTATTGGTCCAAAATTGTTCTTCACGGCTAGAAAGAATATTAAAAAGGCTTTCACGTGTACGATCACTCGTTGGGCGAATCGACTGATTAACAGGCGAAAACAAAATACGCCCAGCAAATTTACCGCCTATGATCCGCACGTGGACCTCCAAATCGCTTCGAAGTTTTTGCACCGTCCCTATGTGGTTTAGATTTTTTCATAGCACCACCAAACGATTTTACCTTTTTCTTTCTCTCAAAAGAATGCTCATCATGACCACCTTTTATCATTTTCTCTTTATCCTTTAAAAAGCGATCTTTCTTACCAAAGGGATGCGTCTCTTCATAAGATATTTTGCCATGTTTTTGAACAAAACTTTCCCTCTTCTCTTTGTATGACGGATTTTCTTTTAGTTCTTCCTTGCTTCGATGAAATGATTTTCTACCATCCAAATCGCTCTTATGACCATGCGATTTCTCCTCACTATAAGAAGGCTTTCTACGTGCACTTTGCGGACGTGCACCAGGAGCCATCCAAACATTAGCACGGCGAGAACGCGGTAGAAAACGCTCTGCTTTTCCTTCTTCACTTTTCTCCTTTTTTACATTTTCATGAGATTTTGTACTTAATCGTGCGCGACTATGTTCAACAGAACCATCTCTTGAGCGACGTCGTATCACCCTTTCACTTGAGAAAACCCAACCATCATTTGCAACAGAAAGATCTTTCTGGCTTTTCTTTTCTGCAACAACTGCAGAATTTGAAAATGGCTTAAGAATAGGAGCATCAAAATCTGCATTGGCTTGCATAATCAAACGCTCTCCCAACTGATCTCGTAACATCCGCCCTTTTAACTCTTGCACAGCTCCTTCTTCTAAATCAGAGAGATGAAATGGACCATAAGATACACGTATTAATCGATTAACTGATAATCCCAATGCCCCTAAAACATTCTTTATTTCACGATTTTTTCCTTCTCGCAAAGCGACAGAAAGCCATACATTCGACCCTTGTTCGCGTTCAATTGATGCCTCAATCGAACCATAAAAAATACCATTAATCGCAATACCATTTTTAAGGTTATCCAACGCGCTCTGCTTGACTCTTCCATGAGCACGGACACGATATTTGCGGACCCACCCCGTTACAGGAAGCTCTAATACACGCGCTAAGCCACCATCATTGGTTAAAAGCAAAAGCCCTTCCGTGTTAATGTCAAGCCTTCCTACAGAAAGAACACGCGGCATTCCTTTTGGTAAATTACTAAATACTGTAGGTCTGCCTTCAGGATCACGGTTCGTGGTGACAAGACCTGCTGGCTTATGGTAAAGCCATAAACGCGTTCGTTCTATAGGAGGTAAAGGTTTGCCATCAACTTTAATAACATCAGAGCGGCTAACATTAAAAGCTGGCGTTTTCACGACTTTACCATTCACAGAAATACGACCTGAAACAATCATCATTTCTGCATCTCGACGCGAAGCAACACCAGCACGCGCTAATCTTTTAGCAATTCGTTCACTCTCATTATTTTCATTCATTTGCGTTTCAAACCAATCTTTGCAAGTATGTTCAGAAAATTATTCACATGCACCATACCGCTTATCCTGAAAAATGAAGTAGCATAATCATTTATCATTTTCTATCCTTTAACGACAATAATGTATCTGTTGACTTGCAAGTTTGTTTTAAACTCTTAAAAAAATAGAGGTATTCTTTTCATTATAAAAGCGTAATAAATTATTCATTCCATAGCATTCCTTATCGAGATAACCTTTAGATTTTCTATACCTTCAGTAGAAAGAATATTATGACCTTGACGCCCATGGAAATAGCCCTTTTAGAAGCGCAAGAGGCTGCAAAAAAAGATGAAGTTCCCGTAGGTGCTATCATTACACGTGGAAAAGCTATCATTGCACGCGCTGGTAACTTTATAAAATCTGCATATGACCCTACAGGACACGCAGAAATACGCGCAATCCGTATGGCTTGCGAAACATTGCAAAGCGAAAGGCTTCCTGATTGCGATCTTTATGTAACACTTGAACCTTGTGCTATGTGTGCCGCTGCCATTTCATTTGCACGCATACGACGTCTCTATTATGCAACAAATGATCCCAAAGGAGGTGCTATAGAAAATGGCCCACGTTTTTATCAGCAAACAACCTGCCATCACAAACCTGAAATTTATTCTGGTTTCAAAGAAAAAGAAGCAGCTCAATTACTTAAAGACTTTTTTGTACAAAAGCGATACTAAAAATAATTCTTCTTCCATAACTTTCACTCTTTAACAACTATCCTACTTCTCAAAAAAGACTGTTAATTCTTCTGATATATATAGCAAAAGCTATTTCGAAGCATTTTTTCTCTCTTTTAATTCTGCATATTGTTTCTATTAGATGATACATTCATTCAAAAGAATAATTCATTATTTTGTATATAAAATATAAAGTCCAAAATATCATAGATATACTCTCATTTCAAATTACATTGAAACAGTAAAAATCTCTTTCTTGCACATCATAAGCGGAATTATCGTCTGGATAAAGAACGTTTTAGAAAAGACTAAAAATGTCTCTTATGAAAGCTCTCAAATGCAAGAATTATCGCAACATTGGAGTCTGTAAAATGAAATGATGGTATCCACTTTCTCCTTCCTAAGCATAAAGTATTGGAGCACAATAGATTTTACGTTATACTATCCACATGAGCAATGTTGTAAAATGAGCTTGAGAAATGTTTCGTGTTAAGGAAACGCATAAGGACTCTCTCGATGCTGTTGTCATATTGCTATTTCATGAGAATACCCCCTCCTACAGCAGCATTATAACTGCGCGCGAATGAGAGCTTGGTATCATAAGTAATTGGAAAAATACTTTACTTTAAATGTTTTGTCTTTTCCCTATCGACCAATAGGTGCGGTTTTTGCCGGTTGGCGATAACTTAAAGGTGGTTCAGTGAGATAGCGACGGTATTTTGAACTTCCAACTTGTGCTCTCTGACGACGTAAATATTCTTGTCGTTGCTTCGCATTCAACTGTGAAGGATTTTCTGAACCAACGCCATTAACTGACGATCCTTTGTGAGGAAAAGGTGTATTTCCTTGATGCTTCTTCGATGCTGCCATTTCATTGACAGATCTATCTTGTTGTGGTACCGGCAAAAATCTGCGTGAACTAGGGCTTGGTATTACAAGTTTTGGATGAGGTTTCATAACAATCTGGCTGCTGTTATTTGTTGGTGTTAATGAAGTGATATTAGCAACATCTTCAAAAAACTGTATTGAAACTGGTTTATTGGTACCATAGGTAGGAGCGGATAAATTGCATCCCGTTAAAACAAAGCACATCCCTAAAATTCCTATTGGAAATATTTTTATTTCATGTTTTCTCACTGCCTATTCCATTTCCTAGGTGTATGGCTGATTAATATTCCCGTTATTTATGAGAGAACGGTCCATACACAAATTTCCCCCCTGCAGATAAAACAACGGAATTTTTTTCGTACCACAAAAAACTATATTCATCAATATGAGAAATTTACTTGCATTTCTTTCCTTTGATCTAAAACTTTAAATCTTGCCAAGAATCTGCAATTCCCGCAAAGCAGCTGCATCACGAGCAGATACATCCGGATAAACTGGATCACTTCCAACATCTTGTGTATAACGCCATGATCGAGCACATTTTTTTCCTAATGCCTTCTCTGGATATACACCAACACCTTCAACATCATTCAAAGTAAAAGCATCAGAAGGTATTGTGTCCTGCGTAATTGTGAGTGCACTGGTAATACAGATCTCCGCCATATCCACATTTTCTAATGCCTCTCGTAAAACCAGATTGGAAATAAAAACAATAGGCGCAGCTTCCAAAGAGGATCCAATACGCTTATTAGCACGTTCAAGCTCTAAAGCACCTGTCACAACTTTACGGACCTGCCGAATTTTTTTCCAACGCTCAGCCAAAGATTGGTTTTGCCATTCTTCTGGTACAGAGCGAAATTGTTCCAAATGCACCGATTGGCTTTCTGGGTAACGCTCTAACCAAGCTTCCTCCATAGTAAAAGGTAACATTGGAGCAAGCCATGTTACCATACGCTCAAAAATCTCACGGACAACCTGCAAGGAGGCCTTGCGTTTTTTTGATGAAGGCGCATCACAATAAAGAGAATCCTTGCGGATATCAAAATAAAATGCCGATAACTCAATGATTGAAAAATCCAATAATGCACGCATAATCTTTTTAAAATCAAATTCATCGTAAGCGCGATTAATCAACTGATCAAGTTCAAAAAGCCTATGCAATATAAATTTTTCAAGATCCGGCAGTGCACCATAAGATACTTCTTCTCCATCATCATGTGCTAAAGTTCCTAGCATCCAACGAATTGCATTGCGTAGTTTACGATATGAATCCACATTTGTTTGAAGTATTTTTTTGCCTAAACGCTGATCTTCCCAATAATCGGTTGTCATAACCCAGAGACGAAAAATATCAGCTCCAGATGTTTTAATGATCTCTTGCGGAACAACCGTATTGCCTAAAGATTTAGACATTTTCTTACCATTCTCATCCAAAGTAAAACCGTGTGTGATCACGGACTTATAGGGAGAACGAGCACGCGTACCACAGCTTTCCAAAAGAGAAGATTGGAACCATCCGCGATGTTGATCTGAACCTTCAAAATAAACATCAGCAGGCCATTTCAAATCAGCCCGATCTTCTAACACAAAGCTATGGCTTGCTCCAGAATCAAACCAAACATCCAAAATATCATAAACCTGTACCCAAGGCTCATGTGCACGCTCACCTAAAAAACGTTCACGTGCTCCTTCAGCAAACCATGCATCTGCCCCTTCTGCTTCAAAAGCCCGTAAAATACGCTCGTTCACACCTTCATCTTTTAGAATAACACCATCCTCATTCGCAAAAATACAAATAGGAACACCCCAAGAACGCTGACGAGAAAGAACCCAATCAGGACGATCTTCTATCATAGAAGCTAGGCGGTTTTGTCCAGAAGACGGCACAAAACGCGTTTTTGAAACAGCTTCCAAAGCCCGACTACGTAAAGTTGAACCATCCCCAAAATCTTTATCCATTGAAATAAACCATTGTGGTGTATTGCGAAAAATAACGGGTTTTTTTGAACGCCAACTGTGGGGATAGGAATGCTTTAAACGCCCCCGTGCAAACAATCGATCTGCTTTAATTAAAGCGTTAATGACCTCTTTATTGGCATCACCCATTTTTCCATTATCATCAATAACACGTGCAGGTCCTCCTTCACGATCTGGTCCTAAACCTGGAACATCTTTCGTATAGAACCCTGCATCATCAACAGGAAACGGTATAGATGAATCAATCCCCGCTTGCTCCAGTAAGGACTTATAATCATTCCAAATTTCAAAGTCCTCACGCCCATGGCTTGGTGCTGTATGGACAAAACCTGTACCAGCACTCTCTGTTACGTGCGAACCATCAAGCAATGGAATTTTAAAGTTATACCACCCAGCCAAACCTTTGAGTGGATGAGAAAGAACAAGAGCTTTCAACTCTTCAGAAGAAATAACACGCAAACGCTTCAAAACAAGTTTGGCTTTTTCTCCACAACTCATCGCTAAAGCGTCTGCAAAGAGAAGCTTTTCTCCCACTTGAGGACCAAAATCATTTTCAGCACTTTCAACTTCGTAAATACTATAAGAAATTTGCGAAGAATAACTCACTGCACGATTGCTTGGAATTGTCCACGGTGTTGTTGTCCAAATGACGACATAAGCACCATATAAATCATCAGAATTTGCTTCAAAGACAGGAAACTTAACCCAAAGCACCTCTGATTCATGATCATGATATTCAATCTCAGCCTCTGCCAAAGCCGTACGCTCTACAACAGACCACATCACCGGCTTGGAACCACGATAAATCTGATCTAACATAGCAAATTTTATCAATTCACTGGCAATGTGTGCTTCTGCATGAAAAGCCATTGTAGTATAAGGCGTGTTAAAATCTCCCACGACACCAAGGCGTTTAAATTCTTCACTTTGGACGGTTACCCAATGCTGTGCAAATTCACGGCATTCTTTACGAAACTCGTTAAGAGGTACCTCATCCTTATTTTTTCCTTGTGCTCGATATTTTTCTTCAATTTTCCATTCAATTGGAAGCCCATGGCAATCCCAACCAGGTACATAATTTGCATTAAAACCGCGCATTTGGAATGAACGGACAACCACATCCTTTAGAACTTTGTTTAAAGCATGCCCAATATGAATATGACCATTTGCATAAGGTGGACCATCATGAAGAATATAAAATGGACGATGTTTTGCTTGTTGGCGCAATTGCGCATAAAGCCCCATATCTTCCCAACGCGCCATCAATTCAAGCTCTTTTTGCGGAAGCCCTGCACGCATAGGAAAATTTGTCTGTGGGAGATAAAGGGTTTTTGAATAATCTATTGTTTCATTTTTCACAGTCATTGTGAAATATTCCTGTCCACTTTTACGATTTCATTTTTGCATAACTTCCCTGAACCCTGCAACTCTGGTTTTTATCTATAGGGAAAGCCGAGCTTATCATTCGTATTAAGCAGCGATCAGGAAAATATATCATCACACTCTATGGGCTTTATCATGAAATTCATAAGAAAAGAAATCAAAAATTGATCTTTTAAAAAATAAAGGCTCCACTAATAGTGGAGCCTTTTAGAAATTTACTCTTTTAAAAATTAGAATTTATAAGCTACACCAACACGGAAATCATTGGTTTTGTAGTTAACTTCAAGTTTTTCCTTTGCAAATTTCTTTTTACCAAAATCAGAGTAACGATATTCTGCACGTACAATCACATTATCCAAAACCGAGAAATCAACGCCACCACCAAGTGTGTAACCAATCATGGTTTTTGTTTCATCAGATAAGTTCTTAGAAGAAACGACTCTTCCATCCTCATCCTTAACGGATATTGATACAGTGTCTTGGAACTGCCCATAAGCAATACCGCCAGCAAGATAAGGCATAAAGCGATCAGCAGCAAAACCAATACGTACCCGTGTAGCACCACCCCAATTTTGTTTGAAAGTATGATTTAAAGTTTCAACTTCATCCTCTTGATCAAGACCAAGTTCAGAAACCAGCTTTTTCATTTGTTCTATACCATATGTACTGGAATCGTTCTTATCCACCGCTTGTGCACTTTGTGCACCGTGTCCAGCCATATTCTGTCCACCATGAGAACGAGAAGCATATGGATTAGCACCATTCGGATGAGCACCAGAGCTACGCCCACCTGCATGAGGTGCACCATGCGAATTAGCATTTCCGCTACCATGGGAAGAACTATGATGACCTCCGTTTTGGGCTCCGCTTGTTCCATTGGAATATTTTGCTGACTCAGAGGTTGACCCTGATCTCGCGAGTACAAGTGATCCGCTCGGTACTGTTTTTTCTACTGCTGATGGTTGTGATGCAGGTTGTACCGATGTGGGTGCTTTTGCTGCTGGCTGACTTGCGCCTAATACTGTTGATGAGGCAGAGGATACTGGTGCTTTTTCAGCCGTTTTTGCAGATCCTGCTTCTGCAGATTTTGCAGGTGCACTTGTTCCACTTGACCCTACTCCTGCTGTTTGATTTCCTGCTGTTGATTTTACCAATGAGGACGATGATGACTTCCCTGCTACTCCTGCCCCTGTGCCAATAGCTGTTGGTTTAGATGTAACTGGATTTGATCCATTTCCTCCTACTGCTACCGATGGCTGTCTTGTATCTGATCTTGCCAATAATCCCGATGATGCTTGCACTGATCTTCCCTCTGTCTGTGGGGAGATTTTTTTAGATGGAACAGTTTGTGTGCTGCCCTCTGCTGGCGTTGGCGTTCCTCTTACTTCTGATCTCGTCACTTGTTTGGAGGTTTCTGTTTCTGCAGCAGGTTTTGTTGATGTAGTTCCTACATCTGCTACTTTTGGTGCAGGTTGTTCTGAAGCAGCTGTTTGTGTTGTCTTTCCTGTTGGTGTTCCTGTTGTGGTTACAACTTCTGCGGATCTGCGGGATCTTACGACTGCATTTTCTACTGTAGTGTTATCAGCCGCACCTATGGTAATGGTCTTTGTGTGTTTTTTTCCAGATATCATTAAATCCGTATCGATGCCAAAAATAAAGTTATCACCGAGATCAATATTAGAACCTGCATAAAAACCACCTACAAAACCTGAAAGTTTAGGAGAGAACTCTTTATCCAGTGGTAAACTCTTTTCTTGACCAACAAGAGCCACATCAGCCTTGCTTGAAAAACCACCAGCTTGGACACCTAAATAAAGACCTGTCCATGAAAAAGTAGGTGCAACAATGGTAGAAGTAGTCGATGATGCTGGCTGATGAGGAATCATAACATCAGCAGCTAGTGCTGTAGACGCTGAAATTAAAGAAAAAATAGACGCTGTTATTAAACGTTTTGTATTCATAAAATCTCTCCAAATATCCAAAATGAAATTCATATAGAGCATCTTTTCTGAAATATCTGTAGCAAAAATGACACACTCACAAAAAAATAAAGATTTTTTGAAAATAAGGCTTCTTAAACTTTTAATTTTGCATTCAATGAAAATTTGTAAACTAAATCACTCTAGAATTATGTGTCTTAAAGTTGGATTCATTTTCATTAAATTTTTGCATAACTGTTAATGATAATATTCTTTATAAATTTCTTTTTACCGAAATCTGAATAACCGTATTCTGCATGCAATAAACTATCATCTGTTATTGCAAAATCAATGCCTGTGCAAACAGTGAAATCAAATGTTGCCTTTTTTAAAACCAAGCGCCATCAAAGTTTCATCTATTATCAGCATGATCTACTTTTGGTGCTTTAGCGATAGTATTTTGTATCTAAAATTAAGAAAACAAAGAACTTATTCAAACACTTGCAAAAAGACTTTTAGATTCTTTGCATAAGCATCTTCATCACGCCACATCACTTTGATTTATAATGATAACTTATTGTTTTCATATTGAATGAAAAAACTAATACTGTAGGATTCTATCATTTAAAATCTGTTCCATGTTGTATTAATCAAAATCATTCGCTTGCACGTCAAAAGCGGGATAAATGTGTGGATCAAATTTGTATAAGAAAGGACTAAAAATGGCTCTTATGAACCGTCTTAATGCAAGGTCTGTCGCAACATTGGGGGCTGGCAAATATAATGATGGTGCCGGCTTGTTACTTCATAAGCGTAAAGATGGTGGTGCTCAATGGATTTTACGGTATACCCTTCACGAACGTCGTCGTGAAATGGGATTGGGTGCCTTAAGACATGTCTCTTTAAAACAAGCCCGTGAATTGGCAACTAGGTGGCGTGCTGTTTTACGTGAGGGGCGTGACCCTATTAAAGAACGCAACAAACAAAAGCGTGAGGCAATGCGCAATCTCCATTACTTAAAAGATATTGCTTTAGATGCTTTTGAAAGCCGTAAAGCTGAATTAAAAAATGATGGCAAGGCTTGTAATTGGTTTTTACATTTACGCCTCCATATTCTCCCCAAATTAGGCTGTCTGCCCGTTTCAGAGATTACACAAACAGAGATACGTGATACCCTTGCCCCTATTTTGCATACAAAAGCTAGAACTGCTCGAACAGCATTGATGCGTCTTAATCTTTGTCTCAAACATGCGGCTGCCTTGGGTTTGGACGTTGATTTACAGGCAACATAAAAAGCACGCGCTCTCTTAGGAAAGCAACTCCATAAAGTTATTAATAGACCAGCCATGGATTGGAGAGAAGTGCCGGCTTTTTATCAGACGCTTTGTAAAACAACAACCATAACATATCTGGCATTACGTTTGCTTATCCTTACAGGGGTTCGTAGCAATCCTTTGCGTCATATTCATAAAGATCAAATTGATGGGGATATATGGACCATACCTGCTGAAAATATGAAAGGCAAGCGTGATACAACAAAAGAATTTCGCGTGCCTTTATCAACTGAAGCATTAGACATTTTAAAACAAGCACGATTGCTTTCTCGTAATGATTTCTTTTTTCTGCTAAAGGTCGCGGTCCCCTCGCTGAACGTTGTATGTCACACTATATGCAACAAACTGGTCTTGATGCCTGCCCGCATGGTTTTCGCTCTAGTTTACGCGATTGGCTTGCTGAAACAACCGATGCCCCCTATGAAGTTGCTGAAACCATTCTAAGTCATACAGTAGGAGGGTAAGTAGAGCGCTCCTATCGTCGCACTGACTATCTAGAACAGCGCCGTGTTTATATGGATAAATGGGCGGCTTATGTCACGGGTCAATCTTAAGATATGGGGTGAATAACCCCATATCTGTGGATAACTTTCTCTCTCTTTTCTCTCATTCTTTCTCAATAAGAGTCATGAACGATCACATCAGAAAAACTATGATAAAATATTGTTTTCTATAAATACAATACCTTCAAAAATGAACCAAAATGTGGTTAATAAATAGTTATATTTTGTTTTCTTTTTTTATAGTGAAAGGATTTTAGAATGACAGAAAATGATATTCTTTTAACAGACCGTGAAAGTGCAAAATTGCTTCATATGAGTGTCTCAACTTTCCGCCGTCATGTTACCAATGGCTCTCTCCCAAAACCTTTAAAATTTGGTTTTTTATCGCGTTGGTTACAATCAGATCTTATCAATGTCATCGAGCAAGCAAAACAGCAACGTTATAACGACGCGGCATAAAAAGAAAACCTTGTCACGTAAGGACGGACAAGGCTTTCTCAAACTCATCAACCTGGTGCTTTATTTGGTGTAAATTCAAGGCTTTCTCTGCTGAAGTAAGACTTAAGGTTTGCATTCAAGTTGTTCTGAATGTTTTTTACAATAAGGGCTATTTAAGCGCCTCTTGACACTTCTCTGTGGGATGACAGCACCTGGACGACAAATCGGAAGATTTTCTTCTTTAAAAGTATAACACCATCCCCCTTCATGTTCATCTTTATAGTGGAATCCTGATTGAATCATGCAAGCATGGACTGTTGCCTGTGCATTAATACTCTGCTCTCTGCTTTCTGAATCCTCATCATAAGGCGTTGGCATTCCACATTCTAATAAAGCTTTTCCTATCTCAGTAAAATCTGCTCCTGACTTCTCCCAGATATACATATACCCTGGAGCAGGCTTAAAAAAATTACACCCAGCTATACTTAACAGGATTATCCCGCTTAATAATCTTAAAATGTGTTTCATTTTTTGCTCCATGAATTAATTGAATCAATTTGTATCCGGTGAGATGAACCATAATCATGTCTACATGCTCGATCCGCATTTGCATAACAAACATGAGGACTTGGATAATCAAATAGTACTTTCTTTGCCTCTTTAACTGCGTTACTACCAAGGGGACTCTTGTCAAAAGTAGCGGGATTTTTGCCAAACACAACACCAACAAAATCATCTGCATGGTTTTCCAAGCCGACAGTGGTTTTCTTTCCATCCCTTAAGATATATAACGTATCTGCCATGTCTTGAGTATTATAAGCTGGACCAAAAAAATTAACCGTTGTTTCCTTTGCTATACCGTGAACACCATGCTTTACTAAATCATGTGATCCATTTCCTGCTGTTATGGTACCACGACTATGGGCATCATCATGCAATCCTGTATTGCCATAAAGATACATTGTATCCTGGAATTTCTTGGTTGAATTGGTCAATCCAAAAAAAATCTACCTTCCAGAAACTTCTGAAAAATCGCTATCCCTACTTCCACTTCCCAGTCTTCAGCTTCTGGGAAGTATGTAAAATAAAGGGGACCATGATCATTGTCAGCAAACTGGACAGTATAACGCGCAGCATCATCTGGTGAGGTAAAAATACCATTGTAAAACATATGAACCTTGCCATCAGAACCTTTTTGTAAATGTTTTTCTTCTTCTGGTGTTAAATAGTGATACAGAGGTATTTTTCTTCCATAGCTGTCTTTTATATAGTTTCCATTTTTATCTGTTGCATAGAGGACATTGCCATTTTCATCATGCTCAACCTCACCCTCAGGATGCTCTTTGAGATATGCGAATTCACGTATTTTGTCCCAGTATCCCAATCCTTCATCCGATAAATCATTGATCATATCTACGCGATTATGCACTACCCCCTCAAGCGATGCGACATCTAGCTGTTCTACTGCTTGGTGTGCTGCTGCGGTGTTGCGGTTGAGAGAGCCAATGATTTGTCCAGCATCTTGCCCCATCGCCCTCTGTCCAGTTGTATCAGTAAGGATGATAGTCCCATCACTGATAGCAGATTTGGTTTCCCCTTCTGCTCCATCCTTGGCTTTGCCGTGATTTAAAACATTCTTGGCAATGTTTTTTATCGTGTCATTCCCAGAAAGGCTAAACCCATGGCTGCTGGCTTTAGCATGGGCACTGTTGCTGATATCACTGGTGCTAATGCTTCCAGTGGTCAGGCTGTTTTTGTCCGCCGAGGCTGTGCTAGCAATAATGCCTCCGGTTAGGGTCGTTTTGTCTTTAACAATGATATTAAAGCCGCCATCACCCGCTTTGATGCCTGATTGCTCCACAACACTATGATAATCGCTAGAGGATTTATCCTTTTGGAAAGAGGCACTCATGGAGCCCCCACCTATTTACTAAGGAAATTNGGATTTATCCTTTTGGAAAGAGGCACTCATGGAGCCCCCACCTATTTACTAAGGAAATTAAACGTGTGTAACATCAAACATATCATCATACAGTCTGCTAAAGATGAGAGCTTTGTTTTTTACCATTGGCTATGAAAGAAAATCCTTTGAGGACTATTTCAATCAACTTATCAAAAATAATATTAAACTTTTGTATGATATTCGTAAAAATCCAATAAGCAGAAAATACGGATTTTCAAAAAGACAATTAGAGAAAGTTGTAAACAACATTGATATTGAATATATGGCATATGCCTGAACTTGGAATCGCCTCTGAAAAACGAAGAAATTTGAAAACACAAAAGATTATGATCGCCTTTTTGAAGATTATCAAAATACAACTCTCAAGGATAATTCTTGTGCAATAAACAAATTATATCAAATTTTTTTAACAAAAAGCGCGTTGCAATCACCTGTTTTGAAGCCAATGTATGCATGTGTCATAGAGGACAACTCGCATTAGCTCTCATTCCATTGCCTGATTGGAAATATGAAATTAAGCACATCTAAAAAATAAATTTGCATATTTTTTTAAAATGGGAGTGCCCATATGCCTCCCAGCCCCCTACCCATTCCTAACAACTTTTAAGTGATGCATGATTCACGCTACGGGTGAATTCTGCGCAAATCAAGGAAAAGAAATATGAACTGACCGATGAAACAATTGAGGTTGGTGGATACATTACACTTTACCGCATCCGTGCTTTGAGAGACTTTGGAGATGTAAAGGCAGGTGATCTTGGCGCTTTTACACAAAAAGAAGACAATCTAAGTCATGATGGCAATTGCTGGATAAGTGATGATGCAAAAGTCTATGGTTATGCCAAGGTTTTTGGGGATGCACATGTTTACGGTGGCACATTTATTAGTGGAAAAGCTAAAATTTATGGAAATACTAAAATTTATGACAGTCCATTGATTTCCATCAGAGCAAATATACGCTGGCTATTAAACAAGCGCAAAATGGCATCTCCAAGAAAATAAACAGACTTACAAAAGGCTCTTTCGATTGGTTATTGCATCAGTATTTACAAAGCATGCAATGGCATAATCAATCAGAATCTACTAAAAAAATTAAATATCGAATTCTGAATAATGTTTCTAAACATATCGGTGATCGTGCATATAAAAGCATAAACAAACAACACATTCTTGAAGCCGTAGATAGAAGGCGAGAGACCCCCGCGGCGGTAAAACATTTTTTGACCTCTTTAAACAGTCTCTTTAATTGGGCGGTTGATAATGATCTTTTGAATAGAAATCCTGCTTTTAATTAAAAGCACCAAAATCTTTAAACAGTGGGGGATTACTGCCATGGCTAGAAGAGGACATAGACAAATATTATCACCGTTGGTCACATGGTACACATGAACGCGTCTGGATTGATGTTCTTCTTTATACAGGCTTGCGTCGTGGTGATGCCGTTCGTATCGGCTGGAAAGATATCACAACAGATAATATTATTCATTTAAAAACAGAAAAGAGCCAATTTAAAACAGATGTTTTTCTTCCTATTTTATCAGAACTAGAGGAAACCCTTAAAATTGGTCCCATAGGTGATGAAACATTCATTTGTGGTAAAGGTGGAAATAAGCTTGTCAAAGAAAGTTTTGGCAACCTCTTTCATGAAGCATGTAATGCGGCGGGTATTAAAAAATCAGCGCACCGATTGCGAAAATTAGCAGCAAAACGTGCTGCCAATGCTGGTGCTACGGTTTCACAAATGAAAGCGCTTTTTGGCTGGACAGAAGATAAAATGGCATCCCTTTGTACCAGAACAGCCGATAGAAAACGACTTGCAATAGAAGCAATCAAAAAGCTACAAAAAAGTTAGAGCAATGGGCAGCAGCTAAAAAAACAAACCAAAGCACCATCAAAATTATTAACGAAATCAAAGCGGCGTTTGAGGTGTATCAGAAACAAGAAGAGAAATAGGTGGTTGTGCCTGTTGCTTTGTTTGCCATAAATTATAGTTTGTTTGCATATCCAACCAAAATTTTGCTTTACTGAAACCAGCTAATTCTAATTTAATAGCAAGCTCGGTACTTATAGAAGCATGTCCGTTAATCACTCTTGATAAAGAAGCTCTTGTCATATGGAGATGATCAGCTAATTTTTGTATTGTTATCCCCATTTCTTCTAAGAAAGCTACTTTCAGAACTTCACCCGGATGTGCGGGGTTATGCATCATTTTCTTTCATTCCTCTCATCAATGGTAATCTTGATAATCAACAAGCTCCACATCTGTTCCTATAAAGCGAAAAGTAACACGCCAATTTCCATTCATCCATATAGAATAGTACCCTGTAAGTTCACCTTTAAGAGGGTGTATTTTAAAGGCAGGCGCTCTCAACATTTCAGGCGTAGTAGCACTTGTTAAAGCCGTTAAGATAACGCGTAATTTTTTACGTGATCTGGTCAAATAGCTTTTGTGGAACCTGTTGTATAAAATAATTTTAAGCCCTTATGTTTAAAACTCACAATTGCCATATACTGCCCCTTGTCGTATATCATTGCTATACGGTTAATAACAATAAGAGTCAAGCCCATGTTAGAAATATCTGATTATATATCTGGAAAAAATGGATGGGAATAAGTGATAAAAAAGCTTCAAAAAGGTTAGGGATAGACACCCAAAAAAACATAACAGAATCAATGATTATAAAATCCCTTACTCTTGTAATAAATTATTGATTTTAATTGCCTTTTTTACACTCTTTTAGTGGTGCAAAACTATAACGATGTAATCCTATAACTGGTCCATATTTATCAAGAGCTGTACGATGCGCTAGCGTTGCATAACCTACATGCTTCTCTAAACCATACCCTTTATAAACTTGTCCTGCACATTCCATCATCCGGTCACGCGTTACTTTTGCAATAATAGATGCGGCTGCAATGGAAACCGAACGCTGATCACCCTTAATCAACGCCATTGCAGGACAGGACAACTCAGAAGGAATATCACGCCCATCAACAAGGACATAGTGGACTGGAATGGCTAATCCTATAATACAGCGACGCATTGCTTCTAAAGTTGCTTTTCTAATATTGGATTGATCAATTGTACGAGCACAAAGACTGGCAACTGAAACCGCTAATGCACTTTGCAAAATTTCATGATAAAGTCTATTTCGTTGGAGAAAAGAAAGTTTTTTTGAATCATTTAACCCATTAGGAATACGATCTTTATCCAAGATAACTGCTGCTGTTACCACAGGTCCAGCGAGAGGCCCCCGTCCTACTTCATCAACACCTGCTATATGAAAAAAACCCTGTTTTTGCAAATACAATTCGCACGAAAAATTTGGTTGTAGCGGAAAATTAAACATCTTTGATAAATCACAAATACAACAAACATACATCTATTTCTGTAGACTGATCATTTTTTGCAAGCATTACAGTTTTAAATGGCTCTTCAAACATTCCGCGAATTCTTGCACAAAAAATAAAAAAACACATTTCTTTGGTTACCCTCTTTTATTATGTATAATAAAATCATGATGAAATAAAAGCTTTTATATTTATTTATCAAATAGTTCCTAAAGTCATGATAGGTTTTATAAACCAATTTGGGTGCATTGATTTGATAAAAAGAGCTGCTTGTTGCGCCGTTTGTTTATTTTTAAAAATGCCAAAGCAAGTTGCTCCCGTTCCAGACATACGGGAAAAAAGAGCCCCACATTCATCTAATATAGATAACACTTCAGCTAACTGAGGTGCTATTTTTAATGCAGGAGAAAAAAGATCATTACGCGTTTCTTGTAAAACTTCAACTAATGAATCAACACTCTTTAAAGCGTCTGTATTAATTTTTAAAGAAGGATTATGACGCTTCTCTAACGCTTTAAAAACAGCTTGTGTTGAAATCTCTTGTCCATGATTAACCAATACCATTGCTAATGAACAAGCTTCTTTTAGTCGTATCATCTCTTGACCAATCCCTTTAACCAAAAGCGGCTGCTGATACTTTAATGCACAAAGGCACATGGGAACATCAGCACCAAGAACTAAGCTCATTTTTGCTAATTCTTCGTAAGAGCAATCAAGATTCCACTGCCGACGCAACATGCTGATAACCCCAGCTGCATCACCTGAGCCACCACCAATGCCTGAAGCAACAGGTAATGTTTTTACAAGCCGAAAAAAAGCAGGTTGAGCACATTCCGGAAAAGTCTTATGCATAAAGTCCCGTGCGCGAATAACCAAATTGTCTAAATGAGAAACAAGCCCTTTTGCAAACGGCCCCGTCAAAACAAACTGATTATTTTCACAAGGTGCATAGTGTAGACAATCACCGCTAAGACTAAAATAAACCAAACTTTCTATTAAATGATACCCATCAGCACGTTGCCCCACAACATGTAGAGCTAAATTCAATTTAATAGGTGTAAATAAATAGGAATGTCTTTGGAACGAAGTTTGTACATTTGATATCATATGACGTAATATTCACTTACATAGGGTTCTTTTAAAAATTCCCCCCTTTTACCCATACTTTTAGCACGAGCCCTATAAACAGCTTGGAATATTCTTAATCGTTTTCTAAAAAAACAATAAATATAAAGAGTTCTCATACAAAATAAACGACATGTTCTCATTCATATCATTTCAAGCCTTTTTTCTTCTAGCATCTGTTTTTAGATAAAAATCTCTCTGGCTTGAATGATCCTTTCCATCACAAACCATAACGCTGCCAAAGCGCTCGCTCTTCTGCTGCCATCAATGCACTATCAACGACTGTATAAACCGTATGTGCCGTCACTCCTGAAGGCGTTTTAGGTCCTAAAAAACTTTTTGGAGGCATAATAAGTCGAAGTTTTGCATCATTACCAAAGCGCTCCTTAATAACAGAACGTACATCATTCAATCCATCAACCAGACCAAGCTCAACGCTTTGTTTTCCACTCCAAAACATTCCTGTAAAGAGATTCGAATCATCTGATAATTTTTCAGCACGCCGTTCTTTAACCAAATCGATAAAAGTTTGATGCACTTCAAGTTGGAGAGATTTCAAATGCTCAATATCCGCCTTTTTTTCTGGCTGAAATGGATCTAATGTAACTTTGTTCTTTCCTGCTGTGTATACACGCCGTTCGATACCAATTTTCTTCAAAAGTTCCGGAAAACCAAAGGAAGCTGAAACCACTCCAATGGAACCAACAATTGAAGAAGGATCTGCAAAAATTTCATCCCCTGCACAAGCAATCATATAACCACCAGATGCTGCAATATCTTCAATAAACACAAGTACCTTTTTATTTTTTTCTTCTGCCAAGTCACGAATGCGCTTGAAGATAAAACGCGATTGTACAGGTGAACCACCAGGAGAATTAATAATAAGTGCAACAGCCGGTGACTTTTTGTGTGCGAAAGCCTTCTCTAAAAGATTTGCACACCTACTGAGGGAAAGGGTACGAGATATAGATGCTGATGAATCCATAATTGCTCCTTGAAGGCGCACCACAGGAATTTCAAGTTTATCGGAAGAAAAACGGCGTGGAATAAAACTTTTAATAAAATCCATCAAAACAAAATCTCCTTATAAATTAAGAACAATTAAATAGGCAAGGACAACAAAAAGGAACAACGCTATAATATCCAAAAGCGCCAATCAATCCCCACATTACAACCAGAAATATAACTTCACCCAAAAGCTAAACCTCCCTAATGACAAAGTGTAGACTTTAAATAATAAACTAAAAAACACAAGATACTATTAGAAAAGTTCCCACAAGCTTATATATCCATTATTAATTGCATCAACTCGAGGTGAAAAAGTATGGTCATTACCTTCATGTATAACCAATGCCGGTAAAATAGATAAAGCTGCTCTGCTTCCTCGTTTTGCGTAAAATAAAAGACGAATTGCTGCTGTTTTCGCACGGGCATGCACAGGAATTATACAAATACCACCAAAACGCCCTTCTAAAGCACGCAAGATATCTGTCAGCGATTGTGGACGTGCAATGAGCCCTAAGTATCCACCTGGCTTAACAATAGCTGCTGCACTCCGCAACCAGTTATCAAACATTGCTTCAGACATAACATGTGCTTCAGATTTTTGTTTATCAGGTGTCTTACGATCGGTGGGATTATTAAAAGGTGGATTCATAATCGCAAAATCAAAGCTATTATCTATCAAACCTGCTTTTATACGGGCATTCCCTTTGAAGGTAACATCTGCTTCTAGCAAACAAATTCGGCTAGCAAATTGTTTATTTTGTTTTAGCATAAGCGTTTTTTGAGCGTAAGATACCATAAAAGCTGAACGTTCAACTAAGGTAACATGAACTTTCAGACAACGCGAAGCAACAGCCAACCCTGCAGCTCCAGCACCTGCGCCTAAATCAACAACCTTGCCCTTTAAATTACTTGGAACCAAACTAGCCAATAACATCGCATCCATTCCAGAACGATGACCATATTTATGGGGTTGAACCAAATAAAATTTTCCGCGGTGAAAACTGTCAATTGTTTCACCACTCTGATTCGTTGTTTTATCCATTTAAAAGCCTAATGTTCACCTTTATAAACTGCATTTTTGCCATTCAGCTGCTATTTTAAATTTTTTTATTATTTCATAACAACAAGATTACACTCGCTAAAGAACATTTCTTGCCAATAACATTCCAAGCTTACACTTCAAAGCGCCATCAAAAGCTTGAGTCAAAACCAAACCCCCTTTATGCTAGTAAATAAAGTAAATTTTATATATGTCCATTGCAATACTCTAGGAGTAAACACATTGAGCGCAGCTATCAAACCAGAACAAATAAGAAATAATCAAATTTCTCTTCAATCTCTTGTCAATCTTACTCAAAAAGATATGGAGCGTGTAAATCAATTTATTCTCTCTATGGCAAAATCAGAGGTTGAGATGATCCCTGAAATTTCTAACCATCTTATTTCATCAGGTGGAAAGCGATTACGCCCAATGATTACGCTCGCTTCTGCTCATATGTTCGGTTATCAAAGTGACGGACATATAAAACTCGCAACAGCTGTTGAATTTATGCATACAGCAACATTACTACACGATGATGTGATTGATGAAAGTAATTTGCGACGTGGAAAATCCACGGCACGGATGATTTGGGGGAATCAAGCAAGCGTACTTGTTGGTGATTTCCTGTTGGGTCAGGCTTTTAAAATGATGGTCGATGTCGGTTCCATAGAAGCGCTCTCTGTCCTAGCGAACGCTGCTGCAATTATTGCTGAAGGAGAAGTCATGCAACTTTCTGCTGCAAAAAATATCAAAACCAGCCCTTCAGACTATCTCAAAATCATCAATGCCAAAACAGCCGCACTTTTTTCAGCAGCCGCTGAAGTAGGACCGATTGTTGCTGGCTATGGACATAAAGAGCGTTCTTCATTACGTGAATATGGAACATCTTTAGGTTTAGCTTTCCAATTGATTGATGATGCACTTGACTATAGCGGTAGTGCTCAAAGCTTAGGAAAAAATATAGGGGATGATTTTAGAGAAGGAAAAATAACAATGCCTGTTATTATCGCATATGAACGTGGAAATATAGTAGAAAAAAATTTCTGGAAACAAGCACTTGAAGATGGCAATAACAATAATGAAGCCTTCGCATACGCGCAACACTTAATAGAAAAGTATGATAGTATCACAGATACAATAGAACAAGCACGCATCTACGGAAAACATGCAATTGATGCTCTTGTTCCCATGAACGAAAATCTTGCTTACAATGCTCTCGTTGAGACTGTTGAATTTTGTATTGCGCGCGTAAACTGAATTCTTTGCAAGAATCGCAGTATTTCTCAATAAAGTAATGAGATATGATCTATAAACAACACCATCGATTGATTATCTTGAAAAGGATTAGCTCCATGTGCTCTGCAACGGTATCCCGAATTTTTACCCTCTTTATCGTGGGTATCATGCTGATGCCATTCCCCACCTACAGTAAAATAAGCACCGCAATTCATACAAGCTCATTTACAGGTGCTTATTTAGCTGGAAGGGTTGCAAATCATGAAAATAAAACAGAACTTGCTATCAATTACTTTAAACAAGCACTCATTTATCAACCTGATAACATTGAAACACAAAAAGAGCTCCTTGAAGCTATGCTCTCGGTCGGAAACTTTAAAGAAGCTGTCCAACAAGCCCAAAAACTCAAAGAGCAAGATGTTATAACTCCCTTTGTTTCCTTAACTTTGTCAGTAGAAAGTCTCATCAAAAAAGACTATAAGAATGCCAATTTTCTTCTACAATCAAAAGAACCTCCGAAATCCAATAATCCAATACCTGAACTCATCGGTGCTTGGATTAAATTTGGATCTGGACAAAAATCTCAAGCAATCACTGATCTTAAGAAACTCAAAGGTCCTGTCTGGTATGACCTTTTTATATCTTATCATCTAGCACTTATGAGCGACCTTGCAGAACAGCCAAAGGATGCAAAAAAATATTTCATTAAAGCACTGAATAACAAACAGGGAACTCTTATCGCTCCTAATACTTATGAGCGTATTATCATAGCCTATGCCTCATTCCAATTGCGCCATAATATGCGCAACCAAGCTCTTCAAACAATCCAGCATGGCGAACAAATGTTGTCAGATCGAGAAGTCCTTAAAAACTTTCGAGAAAAAATTGAAAAAAATTCTTTCTTAGAGAGAGTTATTAAAACACCTCAACAAGGAGCAGCCGAGGTATTATATAATTTTGGAACAGCCCTCAACTACAAAAACTCAGGGCGAATTGCACGTATTTTTAAGCAATTATCTTTCGCCTTATACCCTCAAAATGACGCAACACTGTTTCAGCTCGCACACATTTCTGCTAAATTGAACGATCCACATCAAGCAATTAAACTTTATCGCGCTTTATCCCCTAAATCTCCTTATTATAAAGATGGACAACTTCATCTTGCATTCCTTCTTGCCAATAACAACAATTACAAAGAAGCAATAAAATTACTCACATTGTTAAATAAAAAATTTCCCAATGATCGTAATATTTTGATAACGCTCGTTGCTTTTTATATGCAGGACAATAAATTTCTTGAGGCCATTAAAACTCTAGACTACGCTATTACAAAGATAAAAAACTTTCAGCAGGACGATTGGAAACTCTTTTATCAGCGTGGTATTGCTTTTGAACGTTTAAAGCAATGGTCAAAAGCAGAACTTGACTTGCGAAAATCACTTGAATTTTTCCCAAATCAACCGCAGGTTCTTAATTATTTAGCCTATTCCCTTGTGGAACGTGGTGAGAAGCTTGAAGAATCGCTCCGTATGCTACAAAAAGCCTCTGCTTTACAAGCTCACAACAGCCATATTCTCGATTCTTTAGGGTGGGCTTATTATAAACTAAAAGAATATAATAAAGCAGTGCAAATATTAGAAAATGCTGTCAGATTACAACCTGAGGACCCAACACTGAATGATCATTTAGGGGATGCCTATTGGAAAGTTGGGCGTAAACGTGAAGCAATCTTTCAATGGAACCATGCAATTGACGGAAAACCAGAAAATTCTGAACAAATTCAAGAAAAGTTGAAATTTGGTTTGCAATAAACGATGCTTAACCATAAACCACATGAATAATAAATAGAGAAACTAAAATTACTTTGGTTTTTTGTTTAGTCCAATATAAAGAGTATAAAGCGTGAAACTACCTGAACATCTTAACCCCAAACGTTCTTTTCAGGGACTAATCTTAACTTTGCAAAATTATTGGGCACACTATGGATGTGCAATTTTGCAACCTTACGATATGGAAGTCGGAGCTGGGACTTTTCATCCAGCAACAACATTACGCTCTCTAGGACCACGCCCTTGGAAAGTTGCTTATGTCCAACCCTCTCGACGTCCAACAGATGGCCGATATGGTAAGAATCCAAATCGTTTACAACACTATTATCAATTCCAAGTGCTTCTCAAACCCTCTCCGCTCAATCTACAAGAACTTTATATAAAGTCGCTACAAGCTATCGGGCTTGATACAAAACTGCATGATATTCGCTTTGTTGAAGATGATTGGGAAAGTCCCACTCTTGGTGCTTGGGGGCTTGGATGGGAATGTTGGTGCGATGGAATGGAAGTCTCTCAATTTACTTATTTTCAACAAGTGTGCGGCATTGAATGCGCTCCTGTTTCAGGGGAACTCACATACGGTCTTGAGCGTCTAGCGATGTATATCCAAGGGGTTGATAACGTCTATGACCTTAACTTTAATGGTTTGGAGGGAGAAAACAAAATAAGTTATAGAGATATTTTTTTACAGGCAGAACAGGAATACTCATATTATAACTTCGAATTTGCTGATACAAAACTGCTCCATCAGCACTTTATCGATGCAGAACGCGAATGCAGCGCACTTCTTGATGCTGGAAAACCAAATAAAGAAAATGTATTCCATCGCTGTGTTTTTCCTGCCTATGATCAATGTATTAAAGCAAGCCATATCTTTAATCTTTTGCAAGCACGTGGCGTTATTTCTGTAACCGAACGACAAAATTACATTCTTCGCGTTCGTAATCTCGCCCGCCGTTGTGGGGAAGCCTTCTTACTCACAGAAGCTGGACAAATATATACTGGAGAAGCCTAATGTCTGATCTTCTTCTTGAACTTTTCAGTGAAGAAATCCCTGCACGTATGCAACGAAAAGCTGCTGCTGATCTTAAAAAATCTGTTACAGATCAACTTGTGAATGCTGGATTGATCTATGAAGCTGCTCGTGAATATTGGACACCTTGTCGGCTCACATTGGACATACGCGGACTTTCCATACGCTCCAAAGATATCCATGAAGAACGCAAAGGTCCCAGTATAAAATCACCACAGCATGTAATTGATGGTTTTCTACGTGCAACAGGATTAAACGATATTTCTGAAGCGCATATTGGACATGATGATAAAAAAGGTCATTTTTATATTGCTAAAATTGTTAAAAAAGGTCGAGCTGCAGAAGAAATTATTGCCGATATTTTACCGGATATTATCCGCAACTTTCCGTGGCCGAAATCTATGCGTTGGGGAAAAGATTCAGCACAAAGTGGTACTCTGAAGTGGATTAGACCTTTACAAAACATTCTTTGCATCTTCGGACCAGAAATTGGTGAAACACATGTTATTCCGTTTACAATTGGTTCTCTTAAAAGCAATAATTTAACTTATGGTCATCGTTTCTTAAGTGATGGAAAGCCATTTCAAGTGCGCCGCTTTGATGACTATGTTACTCAACTTGAAACCCATAAAGTCATTCTGGATGCCGAAAGACGAAAGAATATTATTTTAGCTGATGCCCAAAATCTCTGCTTTGCAAACGGTTTAGAACTGGTTCAAGACAATCCCCTCCTAGAAGAAGTTGCTGGTCTTGTTGAATGGCCTGTTATCTTGATGGGTGATTTTGACCAATCATTCCTTGATATTCCTCCAGAAATTATTCGCTTGACCATTCGAGCCAATCAAAAATGTTTTGTCACCCGCAAACAAGGAGAAAAAGTAAAACTTTCTCATCATTTTATTCTCGTTTCTAATATTCTTGCAAATGATGAAGGCAAAGAAATTTCGAAAGGAAATAGTAAGGTTGTCCGTGCCCGTCTTTCTGATGCACTTCATTTTTGGCAAACCGATCAGCGTGATTTGCCTGATCTTCAACAATTGGAATCTTCTATAAAAAAATTTCAACTTGATATAAAAAAGCCTCTCGATCAAAGAATGGCACGACTTGATCATTTGAATGTAACTTTTCATGCTAAATTAGGTACACAAGGAGCAAGGGTAGAACGCATTGCTACACTCGCACAAGAAATTGCCCCTTTGATACAAACAGATCCTCTTTTAGCAAAACGTGCAGCCATCCTTGCAAAAGCTGATTTGCAAACAGAAATTGTCGGAGAATTTCCTGAACTACAAGGTGTTATGGGGAAAAAATACGCCCTTCTTCAAGGGGAAGATCCTCGCATAGCTGTAGCAATCGAAGACCATTATAAACCTCAAGGACCAACAGATCGTCTTCCACAAGAACCACTTGCTATAACCGTTATGCTCTCCGACAAAATTGACATGCTCGTTGGCTTTTGGCTCATTAATGAAAAACCAACGGGCTCAAAAGATCCCTATGCGTTAAGACGAGCAGCATTGGGAATTATTAGGCTTGTACTTTCGCGAGATTGGAAAATCAATCTTATGCCACTGTTTCAGTTAGCAATGAATCTTTTCTTACAACAAAAAAATAAATATGAAATCTCTCAAAGAGAAAATTCACAATTGATGAATCTGCTTCCAGAAAAAAATGAATATATTTTATCAGACCTGTTATTCTTTTTTCATGACCGTTTGAAAATCTATCTAAAAGAGGAAGGTGCTCGTTACGATGCCCTTGAAGCCGTTTTAAATAAAGATTCTGATGATTTTTTATTGGTTGCACGTCGTGTCGAATCGCTTATCGCTTTTATCAATACCTATGATGGAATGAACTTTGTAGCCTCTGTAAAACGTACTGCCAATATTCTTGAAAATGAATTTCAAAAAAGCACAACAATAGCGAATGAAATTAATCCTGAGCTCTTTGTCGAGAAAGAAGAAAAGCAGCTCTATCATGCAATCTGTGAAGTAGAAAGAAAGGTTCTTGCCCCCATCAATGCAACAAATTTATCATTTGCCCTCAGTGTGCTAGCGCCACTTGGAAAATTGATTGATATATTTTTTGAAAAAGTATTGGTGAATGATAAAAAACCTGATATTCGTGCTAACCGTCTTGCTCTTCTCAAACGCACTTACATTGTGACACAATCGGTTGCAGACTTCTCAAAACTTGTCATTTAAAATCAAAATACCCTATTAACTGATAAAAACAATGAAGATAATTTTTTCTTTTTTATGACTTTTATTAATTAATATTGAGAAAATTATGCAACCAAAGAGAGTGTTCTTTATCTCTCAAATATCATTAATTAAGATATGTTTTCATTTTGATAAATGATTCTTTCTCAAGAGACTCTTTGATAAGTTCATCAGCCTTGTTAGAATCTATTTCCCTTGCAATAAGGGTACGTGCTGTAGAAATTGCCAAATCAATCGCCGATGAAGAAACCATGCGTATTGCATCGGCTTCTGCTTGGGCAATTTTTTGTTCTGCCAATTTATTGCGGTTTTTTACATATTCTTCTGCTTTTGCACGGGCCTCAGCAATAACAGATTCAACTTCATGCTTTGCTGCTGCAATAATTTCTTGCGCATCTTTTTCTGCTTCTGCATGTTTGCGTTGATATTCAGCCAATATTTCCTGTGCCTCTTCACGAAAACGCAGCGCCTCATCCAGTTCATCTTTGATACGTTTCGCGCGTGCATCAAGATGGTGTATAACCCTCTGTGGAATTTGGAAATAGACTAAAAGAGCCAAAAAAAGAACTAACCCAACAAATGCCCAAAAAGTATCAGTCATCTTTGTCTTCCTCCATAATCCGCAGTTTTAACAACTGAACGAACAGCCTCTTTGCTGATATCAACGTCAATCAATTTTTTCACAATTTCAAGAGCTACTTCTTCAGCGATAGAACCAACATTTTGCATCGCTTTATCCCGAATTTTTGTTATCTGTTTTTCAGCATCTGCGAGTTTTTTCTCTAGACTCTCTTCAATTTCTTTCCGTTCAAGCTCTGCCTTTTCTTTTAATTCTTCACTAGCTACCTGCGCTATAGCCTGCGCGTTCAAACGCGCTTCCGCTAATTTCCGCTCATAAGTTTCAACAACAATGTCTGCTTCTTGCTTCATGCGCATTGCCTGATCTAAATCAGATGCTATTCGATCTCGCCGTGTTTCAATAACACCGCCAATACGTGGTACAATTACACGGGAGATAAAAAGATAAAAAAGTACGAAAGAAATTGCCAACCAGAAAAAATGCGAACCAAAATGCACAAAATCAAAAGGCGGAAACACACGATTTGCATGCTCTGCCACCTTTTTAATATGTTCTATCGACGTTTCAGTGTTCTGTGCATAAGCGCTTGAAACAAACATCCTCTTTCATCCTTTAAATAGCTTATTAAAGCCCTCTATAACCGATGATAACTGACTAACATCTCTCTGGCATCTCTCTGGTTAAGAGCCTAAAAGGGTAAATCTTTCCTCATGCAAGAACAGATATACCCTTTTGATGATGATTAAACCCCAAAAAGAAGTAATAAAGCAATGAGCAATGAAAAAATTCCCAAAGCTTCTGTTACAGCAAAACCAAAGACGAGACGTCCAAACTGACTATCTGCTGCTGATGGATTTCGTAATGCACCAGAAAGATAGCTACCAAAAATATTACCAAGTCCTAAAGCTGTTCCAGCCATACCAAAGCAAGCAAGACCAGCACCAATATATTTTGCTGCAAGCACCATTTCCATGTTATTCTCCTTTAAAGCGAAATTGCATTATTCGACGGAAAACCGCCAGTTCTATTAATGTCCTGGATGAATTGCATCATTAAGATACATACAAGTTAAAACCGTAAAGACGTAAGCCTGAAGAAATGCGACCAAAAACTCAAGAGCAGTAATTGCTACAGTCATAATAAGCGGTAAAATCGAACCACCCACACCTACGAGTCCTACCCCAATCATTGAAACAACAAACCCAGAAAACACTTTAAGCGTAATATGACCAGCAAGCATATTCGCAAAAAGACGAAGAGAAAGACTAATTGGACGGGAGAGAAAAGAAATAACCTCAATCATTGTCACCAGAGGTAAAACCACAACAGGAACTCCACTGGGAACGAACAGTTTCAAAAAACTGACCCCATGCTTATAAAAGCCATAACCAATCACCGTCAAGATTACCACCATTGCTAACGAAAACGTGATCATGATTTGAGACGTAACCGTATAAAAATAAGGAAAGAGACCAATAAAGTTAGCAACCAAAATAAAAGTAAACAGAGAAAAAACTAAAGGGAAAAACTGCATTCCCTGTACACCAGATGATTCCCGCAGAGTCGATGCTACAAATTCATATGCCATTTCCGAAAGAGACTGCATCCGCGTTGGAACCAATCCACGACTCGATGATGAAATAAAGAGAAAAATAGAAGTTACAACAACCGTGAGGACTGTAAACAATGATACATTTGTAAACGATAAATCCATATTTCCTATGGAAATCTTAATCAGCCTTGAAACCTCAAACTGATGAATAGGATCTGGAGCGTGTGCTGTCACTTCAACCTCATTTATCGGACCTCTCATTGGCCCCTTTATCTTGTTTATCTTGGCGCAATACGCCTTTTTTTCCTAATTGACTGGAGGAAACATACCCCACAGACCGAAGAATACTCAATACACCCGCAGCAAATCCAAAGAAGAGAAAAAATACCAATCCCCAAGGACATGAACTTGCTAACTTATCAAACCCCAACCCCAAAACAATACCAACTATAATACTTGCCAGAAACTCACTGGAAAGCTTAATTGCACCTGCCATCCTTCCTTGTGATTTTTCCCGCTTACTCTTATACTCCCGCTTCTTTAATGCTTGCTTGCGCACTAAAGCTACGCTTAAGTTCCTACTACGACATTCCAAATCCTCTGAATGAAGACACTCTCCTTGCTTTTTCTCTTCAGCCTCCTTACGGCTCATAACGGGTTTCTCGCCCATCGCCATCATTGGCTCCTTAATTAAAAAGCAACGTAAGAATACATTTCATAAAACCGTGTGCATCATATTGTTCCCGAATTTATTCGTCAAGATACTAAAAGAAATCTATCACAAGTTATCGTATAAATTTCATTGCAGAAATAACGTATTTTTCAATTTACATGCTTTCTTAAAAAGATATTCTAAGCACCTAAACCGATTTCACGACAGCACCCGTGAATGTATAACGAAAAGTTCCCGTGAATAATATAAAACTTATAGAACAACCATTTTACGCTTAACGAAAGGTGTAAACTAATACCATCTTATTTTCCGGCTCCCAATGTTATATCAGTCCTAGTTTTGAAAGAGAACATAGAAAACTAAAAACAGTATGAGAACGTTGGTTTTCTCCTTTTATTCGAATAAACTTGCACTTTTCATTTTATGAAAATGATAATAATCAATGGTTTCTGTATGATCCTATTCGCAAAGTATTTTATATACACCATTACAAGCCTCATCACGAAATGAGCTTAAGGGTATTAAGAGAAGCTCCTTTAAATACAAGATATTAATAAATCAAAAATTTCAAATAGATTAAGCCAATAGAACACAATAAAATTTAAATATGATTACCATACCACTTTATACAATTTTAATCTACTTTTATAAACTTCGCTCCTTACAATTGAATATCTGTGGATTCAGCAAATATTTTTGCTTTTTATTCAGACAAACAAGCAAAAGCGCTTATTCATAAGCTTTATTTTTATGAAACGATAATCTAATGCTGCTTTTCAAACAAGCATCATAATTATATTCCCCTACCCTCATATTGTGCATCTATTCTTGCACTTAAATAACCCATTAAGAGGATTATGTACTCTTTCTTAAATACTCCCTATTAAACTCTTCTCATGACATGCAAATAAATGATCTTTATCAAGATGAGAGAGCTCTATTTAATAGCGCTCATGATAAATGATTATCAATAAAATTAAAACTTTAGCAAATAAAACTTTTTCTTTTATGAAAAGAAAGATCATTAAAAAACTTATTTTTAAGATTCTTAAGTATAGATTTCATTCACTTAAAAAATTAAAGAGTTATCATTTCTTCTTGGAACGTGTCGCAAAAGGATTATCAGAAGCTCGTAATGATATGCGAACGGGTATACCAGACATATCAAATGTTTCACGTAACCCATTGACAAGATAACGCAAGTACGACTGGGTCATACTTTTGGGGCGCGAGCAGGAAATCATAAATCCAGGAGGACGTGTCTTAACCTGTGTGATGTATTTAACCTTAAGTCGACGTCCAGAAACCGCAGGAGGTGGATGATGTGCCACAACAGTTCCAAGCCATTGGTTCAATTTAGCCGTCGAAATGCGACGATTCCATACACGGTGCATCATCATGACATTTTCCATCAGTTTATCAATCCCTTGACCATATTGTCCTGATAAAGGAACAGCTCTCAAACCACGAACTTGAGGAAGAAATCGCGCACATTTTTCATGCAAATCAATCAATGTGGTCTGACTGTTTTCAATAAGGTCCCACTTATTGAAAGCAATAACTGGAACACGCCCTTCACGAATCACAAGATCAGCAATTTGTAAATCCTGCTTTTCAAAAGGTATCGTTGCATCAAAAACAATGACCACCACTTCTGCAAAACGAATAGCACGTAAAGTATCTGCAACAGATAGTTTTTCTAATTTTTCTTGAATTCTCGATTTTCGACGTAAACCTGCAGTATCAAAAAGTTTAATATGACGACCACGCCATTCCCAATCTACAGAAATAGAATCACGCGTGAGTCCTGCTTCTGGTCCTGTTAACAATCGCTCTTGTTTCAACATACTATTGATAAGAGTGGATTTTCCTGTATTGGGACGCCCCGCAATTGCAATCCTAATGGGCTTACTTTCATCGTAAATAAGCTCCTCTTCTTCCAAATCCTTTACATCATCACCAACAGATGCAGGTTGTATCATTCTATCTTCTTCTTTGTTGTTGCCAAAAGCATGCTCTGACCCAACAGCATCTATAATTGCATCACGCAGATCACTAAGTCCCAAACCATGTTCAGCCGATATTGGGCACGGCTCCCCCAAACCTAATGACCACGCCTCATACTCTCCTCCTGTTGCCGCTCTTGACTCAGACTTATTGGCAACAAGCACAATTGGCTTTCCTGATTTGCGAACCAATGAAGAAAAATTTAAATCACTTGGTGTTATTCCGCTCTTTGCATCAAATACAAATAAAATAAGATCCGCTTCATCAATTGCAACTTTTGTATGAGAACGCATACGCCCCTCAAGTGTATGATCACCTGCTTCTTCCAGCCCAGCGGTATCAATCACATCAAAACATAGATCTTGAAGTTTTGCCGCATGAATACGCCGATCACGTGTTACACCAGGCTTATCATCAACCAAAGCCAATTTTTGCCCAACCAAACGATTAAATAGTGTTGACTTCCCAACATTGGGACGACCAACGATAGCAATGGTAAGGCTCATCGATTTATTCCTTATTTGCCTTGCCCTCTGCTTGTATAAGCTCAAGCATCATTCGAGCCCGATCTGTTATTTTTAAACCCAAAGAACCTTCTTCAGAAATTTTCTTAAAATAATAAACCGCCTCATCCATTTTATCCGCCTTATAAGCAGCTAAGCCTAAAGCTTCTCTTGCAGACATACGCATAGGATCGGTATCACTTGCCATATCTTTGATGCGCTTTTCAACATCAGTTAATGTCCCTGTATCAACCAGAATATAAGCCGCCCGAATTTTTGCAACTTTCTGCAAAATCTGCGGTGCTTTCTCATCCGCTGCAACAGAATCACAGATCTCCACTGACTTAATAATATCACCTTTCTCCATGAGTAAAGAAGCCTCACGTAAACGAGCAAGAAAAGGATACCCCCCAAAATGAGAGGTTTTAACCGTTTCTAATTGCTTTATCGCTTTATCAAAATCACGTGTATCCGCAAGATCAAGACTCTTTACAAATGCATCACCAATATAACCAGCTTTCTTTATTTGTGTATGATGATAAACTTGATAAGCAACTATCATGAATATAAAAAGAATAGCTGCTCCAATAATTGAAAAACCATACCGTCTCCAAAAAGCAAGCGCCTTTTCCTGACGAAATTCTGCATTCACTTCAGCAATAAAACTATCATACGACATATCTCATACCTTGAAAAAAGTTACTTCACCTATGCTTTTACGCATAAATGGATAAAGATGGTAGCCCTAATTAACTAAAAATCTTTAAATTGCTCGTTTATTTATTTTAAATCAACATGTAGCCAATTCAATCAGATTTTTGCAACAGTCTTAATCGAAAATGATGTAAGCACCCTGTTTGTTCACATTACAGCTTTTACATATATTGAGTCTTATGAAAAATTCACTGCCTTAATATTTATCATGATTGCCTATCATCTCAAGCGAACTTTCTCCCCATTATATAGAGGGATAATCTTTTGAAGTCTTCAACCGCAATCGTTGGTTGTATTGGATTATACAATTATAATAGAAAAACCAATTCTTGAAAAAACTTGAATAAACAGTAAATTTCCACGAATACCTACTAAAACCAAATAGATAAATCTTATCTGTATCAAAAATACCGAAGCGCCATGATTAAAGTGTGGTATAATTCCAAATCTTCAGTTAAAGTTCTATATACAAAGTGTATCCCTTCAGCTTATCTTCATGCGATTAACAACTTTTTATAATTGATCCTTAAAGTTTTTTAAAATATCCTATTGTAAGGGCCAAACCCACATAAGCATTGGAACAGCAATAATAACGATCAACACCGCCAATGGAGCACCCAAACGTGGATAATCACTAAAACGATATCCTCCTGGCGCCATCACGAGCATATTACTTTGATGTCCAATAGGTGTAAGAAACTCACAACCCGCACCAATTGCAACAGCCATCAAAAAAGCTTCAGGCTTATAATGAAGGGAATGAGCAAAACTTGACGCAATTGGTGCTACCATCATCACTGTTGCTGCATTATTCAAAAATGGCGTGACCAACATAGCTGTCACCAACATAAGTGCTAAGGCACCAGATGGTGGGAAAAATATTGCCAATTGGCTCAGCCATTGACCAATGAGATCCGTACATCCTGTTTTCTCTAACGCTTCACTCACTGGAATAAGAGCCGCTAATAGTACTAATATTTGGCCATCTAATGCCTGATACAGATCACGCGCGGGCAAAACGCGAAAGATAACCATTGCAGCAGCAGCAGAAAAAAAAGAAAACGCAACGGGAACAATATGAAAAGCTGTAAAAATAATTGCTATAAATAAAACAGCTAAAGAGATGAAACCATGTCGTAAATTTCCAAACACAATATTTCGTTTTGCTAGGGGCAGGCATTTCAATTCTCTTAACAAATTTGGAATAACTGCATCCTGTCCTTGCAAAACAATCACATCGCCAAGATGGAAAATAATATCATCAAGTCTTCCCCGCACCCTTTCATGTTGACGACTTAACGCAAGCAGATTTACATTATAGTGATCAAATAGGGAAAACTCTTTCGCACTAATACCAATAAGGGGTGAATTATGGGTGATGACTGCTTCAATAATATCGATGTCACTGTCCTTATCACCTGCAGCAATAGTTCGCCCCTTAGAAAACTCTAAACGAGCAGAGTTCATCACGCTATCTAACCCTGTATGCGACCCTTCCAGCAAAATAATATCATTTTCAGACAAAACAAAATCTGGTAACGGTGAAATAGATACTTTGTTTCTGATGATTTGAATCACCATAACATCACCACTTGATGGCTTAACCAAATCAACAATATTTTTTCCCACAATCGGTGAATTTATTGGAATATGCACTTCTGCAACATAATTACGAATATCAATGGCATCATCAAACGATACACCTGAACGTACACGCACAGGCAAAAGCCAATAAAAAAGAACCAAATATAAAACACCAGCCGTCGCAATAACCGCACCAACTGGTGTAAAATCAAACATAGTAAAAGGTGTTCCGGCTAAACGTTCTTGCATCGCTGAAATAACAACATTGGGAGATGTTCCTATCTGTGTCATAAGCCCCCCCAACAAAGAACCAAAGGCCATGGGCATCAAAAAGACAGAAGGAGAAACCTGAGAACGACGTGCAAACTGAAAAGCTATCGGAAGCATAATAGCCAAAGCACCAATATTTTTAACAAACATTGATAATACGACAACAGAAAGAACTAAAAAGGCTAATTGAAGACGCACAGATTTCACGTCTGGCCATATCCGTTGAATAATAAACTCCATTATACCAGAGCGCGATACAGCCGTACTGACAACAAACACACTCCCCACGATAATAACGATATCATTACTAAAACCGCTAAAAGCTTCCTTCGGACTGACAAGACCAAGGGCACAAGCTATTAATAATGTACAAATAGCAACAAGATCATAACGAAATCGATCCCAAATAAAAACAACCATCATGAGACCAATGATCGAAAAAGCCATTATTTGATTTTCTGTCATAACACTTACCTCTCCCCATTAAATTATAATGAACAAGAACATATTTTTTATGTTTTAAATATTCCTATAAACAGCAGCAAGATAAAAGCAGACATCGGAATATTTTAGGATAATTTTAAAGTGATAAAAAATTATGATGCGCATAAACTTACCTCTCCTTATTATGCGTTCTTTTCTATAAAGAGCTAAACTCAAAGAAAATTGATAAAAGTTGATAAAGCTATATTGCAAAAAAGATGAGAATAACTCTAATATAGAGAGTAGATAATTGTTGAAACTGGTACACGCTATATTTAAACCTTTGTCGTTGCTTAAAAGAATTTATCTTCACTCTCAATTCAAAGAGTGATAAAAATGAAAGAAGAAAGAATGGTCAATCTTAATAGTGGGTATCAAAGTAACCTCAGATATTGGCTCACTTGTATTATTGGATTTGTTGCTATCTTGGCAATTATAATTGTTGGTGGATTTTATATCGCAAAACCCTATCTTGACAGTTTTGTAAAACAAGAAATAGCCCGTCGTGGTATAAAAGCCCGAACATCTGAAGTAAGCATTCTAGGTAAAATCAATTTGAAGAATGTGACATTACCTGTTCCAGCTGGTACATCACTTAGAATTGGTGCCATTTCTGCCCGTCCTCCCCTTTCCTTTATTCCCGGAACTTTTACATTTTATAATGTTGATTTAAAGCATAATAATATTCATGTGCAAATTCCCCAAATTTCTCTTCGGAGTGTATCCTTAAAAGAAAAAGATAGAACGATAACATCACGGCTTTTACAATCAATGATGCGTATTGAGCTTTCCTCAATTATTGCTCCCAATATACAACTTTCTATAGAAAATAAAAATAACCGAATAGAAACGGTTGAAGTCAAGAATTTCCAGCTTTCTGATTTTAGAAATAACCATATCCATTCAGTTAGTATCAAAAATATGGATCTTAAAACGGTCGTAGCAAATGGTGCCAAACAGATGCAACTTATGGCTAAAAGTGATACAATAAAAGCCCATGATATCGACATCAACTATGCCTACTCTATCATTTTTGGAAAAAACAATGCTCTCAATCAAGGTAAAACCGTTACTGGCCCCATTTCTTTGAATAATATAAGTGTCGATATTTTTGAAGAAGCAGAAAAAAACAGCTCTTTCTTCCTTGGGCAGTTTAAAACATCTGGTTTAAAGATGAAACCGCTTGAGCAACCTCCTGAAAAATTAATCAAAGCTTATCTTAATGCAAGAAAAGAGAATAATAAAATCGCCGAAAAAGTAGCACAAAATGGTCTTCTTCTAAACATACTGCTCGCCATTACCTCAGCGGATGCCAAAGTTGATAATATCACCGTTGATATACCGCAGTTGAAAGCAACGCTCGAATCATTCCAATTCAAACCAAGTTTGTGGAAACAACCTATCCCTAAAAAGCTTTTTCTTTCTCTCAATAACCTTTCCGTTTTACCTAAAAAAATGAATGAAAAAGACTTAGATTTCTTCAAAAATCTGAACTTTGAGCGCTTTAATGTTTCAGGAAAAATTGATATTTCTTACGATGAAAAAAAACGTATACTCTTTCTTGATACAATGTCTTTCAATATGAAAAACGTTGGATCTGGGAACATATCGGCTAAGGTTATTGATGTTGATGAAAAGCTTTTTTCTGGTCAGAAAAATATAATGATTGCTGCGTCTCAAGACCTTGGCATCAATGAAATTGATATACAATATACGGATGCAGGTTTCATTGATAAGCTTTTTTCTTATCTTGCGCAAAATCTTAATGACAGCCAACATGATCTAAAAAAGGAACTTTATGACGATTTCTATCTAATGATGACGCAGACCCCAAAAATTCTGCTAAAAAATCATGACGAAGCAGAAAAAATTTCAAAATCCTTAGGAGAATTTGCTAAAAATCCACAAACATTGATCGTTAAAATTAAAGCAAACGATAATAAAGGTCTCGCAATAGTTGATCTCGAATCTGCTCTACAAAATGATCTATCTAAGGCTTTAAGCAAAGTACATCTCACTATTAAAAATGAAGCGTCGCGTTAAACATTTTGTGCTTTAAACATGATGATCTTGTCTATAAATTAAGAACTTTATTCCTCTTTTTTCTTTTGTATGATACAGAAGGTATCATACAAAGTCATTTATACAGAGAGTATAGAATCTAAAATTGACGATGCTTGGAGTTGTTCATGTCTGATTTATCTTCAAATCGCCTGCCTAATCGCGTTTCTCGTGTCACTAATCAAGCGCTTTCTGCTATCGAGCGTTTTCTCCATATTGAAGCTCTTAGTGGTGTTGTTCTTTTATTAGCTGCTGCTGCTGCACTTATTTTTGCCAATTCTAAATATGCTGCTTTCTATGAATCTTTTTGGCATACACCTCTTGGCTTTAATTTGGGTCATTTCACTCTTTCATGGGATTTACATTTCTGGGTTAATGATGCCCTTATGACTATTTTCTTTCTCGTCGCTGGAATGGAAATTCGACGCGAAATTCATGAAGGTGCTCTTGCCGATTTTAAACAAGCAATCTTACCAATTGTTGCTGCAATAGGGGGCGTTTGTGTTCCTGCAATTATTTACTTTATCTTCAATTTTAACGAAGGACATATCCGCGGTTGGGCTGTGCCAACAGCAACAGATATTGCCTTTGCTCTAGGTATTCTTGCTCTTCTAGGAAAAAAAATTCCTTCTAATCTTCATATTATTCTTCTATCATTAGCAATTATTGACGATATTATCGCTGTTCTTATTATTGCTTTTTTCTACTCAACAAACATTGATCCTAGTGGTTTAATGATTGCAGGAGCGGGTATTGCTTTGGTACTATTTTTTCAGTGGATCGGGCTTGCATCAGCATGGCTTTACATTTTACCTGGTGCAATCATTTGGTGGGGTTTAATGGTAACAGGCGTTCACCCATCGCTTGCTGGCGTAATCTTAGGGATGATGACTCCCGTTCTTCCTACCCGTACTCTTGTAGCGCCACTCACCATGCTCAGTAACGCTATGCAAATTCTTCAAGAAAAAAATACAAAAACAGATCTGCATCATATTTCAACAGCATTGAAAAAGATGCGCAAAGGACAACGGGCCATGATCGCCCCAGTAACACGTGTTCAAAAAGCATTGCATCCATGGGTTGCATACGGTATCATGCCAGTTTTTGCCTTCGCAAATGCAGGAGTAAGTTTTGCAAACTTTGATCTTTCTTCTGACAAATCATTCTTGATTGTTCTGGGTGTTGTCATTGGTCTTTTCATCGGTAAGCCTCTTGGTATTATCACTGCCAGTTATATAGCTGTAAAATCAGGGATATGCCGCCTCCCCCCTCATATGACCTGGACAGGCGTTTTACTCATTGGTTTTTTAGCAGGAATTGGCTTTACAATGTCTATTTTTGTTTCAATGCTCGCTTTTAAAGATATTATTCTGCTTGATGCGGCAAAAATTGGGGTCCTCTGTGGCTCTGGTTTATCTGCTCTTATTGGTCTGGGATATGGATTTATTTATATTAAGCGCAATAAAGGAATTTCTCATAGTTCCTAACAAACTAACTGAAAATACATTTTTATGCAGAACTTTTAAAAAGCGATTTCGCTCATTTGTTGGGTTCGGACGATATTTAATGTAAAAGCTGTTGTCTCGCCTCATCTTTACACTTATAAAGGAGAAAACTAACATCATCATACTATTTACGAGCTTCTAATGTTGAAACACCTTTGACTCTTAAGAAGTCTTATAAGAGATATTTTATTCCTTTCTTCAATATTCTTTTACTCATGCACCAGCTCCACTCATGTTGTGCACAGAAATAATTTTAATTGTTTCAATATAAAAGGCTTCGTGGTTTCATAAAAGCTGCCTTTCGTCGAGACTATTATTCACTATAAAGAAAAAATTAATTATTATGAATCAATATCTTATGTTTAATTATACGAAACAGATAAGAATAAGCAAAGTTCAATAATCAGTTAAGTAATTCCATGGTTTATTTTTTTCCAATAAACCACCCTCCTCGTTACTGATTTTATTGCGGGTATTCTAAACAACTTTAATTTTATCTTCTTAAAAAGCACATTATTTTTGGGTAAAAATATTTAATTTATCATTATAAATCTTGAATGAAATTCAAATATCGTATGATTTTTTCATTTCAAATCTGTACATGATGAATCAATCAAGACTATTCGCTTACACGTCACAAGCCGAAGAGAAATATGGATTATTGAGGAAAGAAATAAGAATGCTTCATCATATCCATACAAGAGCTGTTCAACACGAAAACTAAAAATTAAATGATGACGACCAACTGACACCTTTGATCTAAGAAGGAGATGGGGCCCCAATAAATTTTACGTTACACCATCCACAAACGCCGTAATGGGCTTGGGGAGAAATATTTCTTTAAAACAAGCGCGTAAATTGGCACTATAATAGCGTTTTTTTTACGTGAAAGGCATATATGATTTAATAACGCAATAAACAAAAACGTGAACCAATGTGTAATATCCATTATTTAAAAGATATTGCTGTCAACCCCTTTGAAAGTTGTAAAGCAGAATTAAAAGGAAGTTGTAAAATGGAAGTTGGTTTTCACTTTTATGGCTTCATATTCTCCCCCAATTAGGTTTTATCTCCATTTCAGAAATTACCCCAACAGGTATACGCAACATCCTTGTTCCTATCTGGCATACAAAAACAGGAGTTGCTCGTAGTCCCCTTACCCGTCTCAATATATATCGTCAAACATGCATCTACGCTGATATTAGATATTGATACAGGTAACAAAAAACAAAAGATTTTTTTGGAATAACAACGTCATAACATTACTACTAGATTGACAATGGAGTGGAAAAATATTCCCGTTTTTTATCATCGACACATCGCTTGTCTCACTCCATGAAAGAATTAAACTTGAAGCATGCTTCCATAGGGAGCACTCTAGTTTACGTAATTAACTCGCGGGAAAAAAGAAAATCCTAGTCATTTAGACTATTCTAAAACATATGATTGGTGGAAAAATAGAGCATATATATCGTTGTTCTCCCCTTTTTCCGCTCTTATTTGATATTTATTTTCTTTTTGTTTAAAGAGCTCGCTCTATATTTCTTGATACCATAAAATACTCTTCATAGATAATTTAAAAAGCAATATTTTCGAGACTTTCAAATTATACAACGCCACATAAAATACAAGAAGAGTAAAATAATATGGCTATATTTCTCACAAGAAGAGTTTTGCTTACAAAGACCACCATTTGCAAAATATGTAAATATGATAAGAAACTAGCACAATATACTGCAAAAACGAAAGAATGTATTTCATGTGTGATTGGCAGTATGACACAGAAAATACTTATAATAGAGTAGTTAAGGGAAGAAAGTTAACCTAAAGAACATATGGAGGTATCAAAACTTTGAAAATCTTAATCATAATTCAAAAAAGAGAAATAGACATGAAAAAAAATTTAATTAATAAAATCATAAAAGCAACACACTGTAACATTATCATTAATTTTGATCTATATTTACATGATTTTATGAAAAGTACTTCTGAATAAGCTATAAACGCATAAGATATGGTAATTTTATAACTTATAGTGCAACATAAATATTGTCTATAAAGATATATTTTTTTATTGCCTCATAATATGGAAAAAATTAAATTTTCAAGATATACATAAAGTCATAAACAATCATTTGATGACAAACTAAACATCTCTAGAAAATACATCATCAATTCTATTTTTGGTAATTCCGTCACTAATCCAATGAGCGCCCATTTCTCTAAGATTTATAATATTAAATCTGTATTCACGAGGCTGTCCCTCATGTAACATGCATTCTTTGAATAAACGCAGTGCATTGTTCCTTAGTTCTATTAAGGCTTATCGTATAAGTCTTCTCCATCCCACTCTATAGGTTCTAAAACGTTTATAGACGGCATATTTTATATCCCTTCTTAAACAGAGTTTTTTACCTAAACATCTTTCTCTTGTAATATATAAGTGACCATTTTAAATTCATCATGAACAAGTTTAAAATAAGAGAGTTCTGCTGTATTAAATATTCCATTTAAGTTTAAAATATAAATTATCCTTAACAAAAATTATTAATTATATATTAAAGCTTTACGTTATTGAAACTCTGTTGAAACTAAAAAATACTTATCCCTTATCAAGTGCATAAACAGCATGTAATGTTCTAACCGCAAGTTCAGTGTAAGCACTATCAATCAAAATAGAAATTTTAATTTCTGAGGTCGTAATTGCTTGAATATTAATACCCTTTTCAGCCAAAGCCTTAAATGCTGTAGCGGCAACACCTGCATGACTACGCATTCCAATACCAATCACAGATACCTTGGCGAGATCGCTTTCAAATTGGAGAACATCAAATCCAATTTCTTTGCGATTCTTCTCAAGAAGTGTAACGGCTTTTTCTACATCTGATGATGGTACCGTAAAAGTCATATCAGTTTTTGAGCCATCTTCAGAAATATTTTGCACAATCATATCAACATTAATGCGTTCTTCAGCCAAGGGACCAAAAATTGCTGCCGAGATCCCTGGACGATCAGCAAGCCGCCGAAGGGAAATTTGTGCTTCATCCTTAGCAAAAGCAATACCAGTAACATTTTGTTGTTCCACAATTTCATCCTCATCGCAAATAAGTGTTCCAGAAGAACTCATTGGATCCTCCATGCCTAACGCATCAGGATCCTCAAAACTTGAACGCACAAAGGTACGAACCTTATGAACCATTGCCAATTCAACAGAACGAACCTGTAAAACCTTTGCACCAAGAGAAGCCATTTCTAGCATTTCTTCAAAAGCTACTTTTGGTAAACGACGCGCTTTCGGCTCTATACGTGGATCCGTTGTATACACACCATCCACATCTGTATAAATATCACAGCGATCAGCTTGTACAGCAGCGGCTATAGCAACAGCACTTGTATCTGATCCCCCACGCCCTAAGGTAGAAATCCGGTTATCCGGAGATAACCCCTGAAAACCAGCAATAACGGCAACCTGACCTTCCTGAAAACACTCGATTAAAAAAGATCCATCAATATTAGTAATACGTGCACGGCCATGCGCATTGTCTGTATGAATAGGAATTTGCCAACCAAGCCATGAACGTGCATTCACCCCCATTTCTTGAAGTGTCAAAGCCAACAAACCTGAAGTAACCTGTTCACCAGAAGCAACCACAACATCATATTCACGAGCATCTCTATGCATAGAGGAAGCATCACTTGTCCACTGAACAAGTTCATTTGTTTTACCAGCCATCGCAGATACGACAACGGCTACCTCATTGCCTGCATCAACCTCTCTTTTGACATGCCGTGCAACATTATGAATACATTCAATGTTTGCTACAGATGTTCCACCAAATTTCATGACAATGCGCGCCATTAATAACACTCTTACCTTTACATCTCTTATCTCAAACAGTAATGAGAATTAGATGCTGTATCAATTAACCATTTTCTCGACATAGCGAATATCTATCATTTGTGCAAGTTTCATTATGATTATATTAATTTCTCTTGACTTTGTATAAAATCTACTTGACCTGATCATTAAAAATAAAAGGAAGGCAACATGATCGATGAAACACAAACAACTATTGATCAAAGTGAAATTGATCATTTTTCACGTATTGCTACAGAATGGTGGAATCCACAAGGAAAATTTCGACTTCTTCACCAATTTAACCCAACACGCCTTGCTTACATCAGAGAAAAAATCTGTTTAGAGTTTAATCGTGACCCTTCTTCACTTACGCCCTTTGACAATTTGAAAATTCTTGATATTGGCTGTGGAGGAGGCTTGTTATGTGAACCAATGGCACGTCTTGGTGCTATGGTTGTAGGCGTTGATGCTGCACAAACAAATATTGAAGTCGCAAAAACCCATGCAGCTCAAAATGACCTTTCCATTGATTACCGCACGACGACAGCAGAAGTACTTGCCAATGAAGGAGAAAAATTTGATATCATCCTTAATATGGAAGTTGTTGAACATGTCGCTGACGTTAATCTCTTCATAGCAGCTACAGCAAAAATGTTGAAACCACAAGGGTTGATGTTTGTCTCAACACTCAACCGCACATGGAAAGCATGGGGGCTTGCTATTGTAGGCGCTGAATATATTCTACGTTGGCTTCCTAAAGGAACCCATGATTATAAAAAATTCCTAAAACCTCTAGAACTTAAAAATTTCTTATCAAAAAACGCTCTGACTGTCATTGATGAGATAGGTATTACTTATAACCCATTAAACGACAGCTGGAATCGCTCAAAAGACATGGGCGTTAACTATCTCCTTCTTGCAAAACGGTCTTAAGAATATGTAATTTACAAATATTATATGCCTTGTAATAGAGAATTCAGCTTTCCCTCAGCCTCTAAAGCATAAAGATCATCACAACCGCCAACGTGATAATCACCTATGAAAATTTGTGGAAATGTATTACGTCCATTTGCACGCTGTACCATTTCTTGGCGAAGGGATGTGGAAGCATCAATATCTGTATACTTTACGCCTTTTTTATTAAGCAAATCACGTGCTTTTGTACAATAAGGACAACCAGGACGTGTATAAATTATTATCTCTTTCATAGTATTATCCTCCAATATTTTTTAATAATATTCATTTTAAATTCCTCTTAAGAAGAGGGAAAAATAGAATCTTCTTTGAGAACACGCGAAAATGTTAGCACATCAACCTGTCGTGCACCTGCATCTTTTAATGCAGCAGCTGCTGCTGTAACTGTTGCACCCGTTGTAAATACATCATCAATCAGCAAAACAGAACATCCTTTGAGATATTTTTTAACTTTATGCGAAACCTTAAAAGCATTTTTTACGTTAAGTTTTCTCTCTCTCGAAGAAAGACTAACCTGCGGACGGGTATGCCGACAACGAACAAGCCAACTCGGTTTTAAAAGCTTTTTTTGTGATGCTGCAATATAACGTGCAAGCTCAGCAGATTGATTATAACGCCTCTCCCAAAAACGACGAAAATGCAATGGAATGGGAATAATAACATCACAATCATCAATAACCTCGCGTCCAGCAAACATCATCCAATTGGCCATAAATGATGCCAATTCTATATGATCACCATATTTTAAGCGCGTTACTAAAGTTCGTGCAAGCCCTTTATGAACAATGACTGAGCGAACACGTGAAAAAGGATGAGTATTACGGAGTGCTTCACCACTAAGAAAACCATCCCCCATATCACAAACAAAAGGAGTCCCCATAACAGGACAATAAGGTTTCGTGATAAATTGAAGTTCTTTCCAACATTCGGAGCAAATCGTACCATAAGTAGAAACATTTTGCTTACATCCAGGACAAATTGGTGGATAAAGCATCGTTTTCAAGCGTTCAACGAACTTACTTAGTATATCCCCGCTATTTAACGCCGCTTCTCGAAAATACAACATTATAAATTTAGGCTTTTACAAGTTTCCCTCAGAACAAAAGTTCCTTTGTATTTCCTCAATTTATAATTTTAATTCCTTTAAAAACTCTTACCTTCTATAAATTTATTTTCTTTCATATTATAAACTTGACAGAGCTTGCACAAATAATGAACCTTTTCAAAATATATTCTTTCATAGATCGAAAGTGTTCCACAATATGTCGCATCCTTTAATTTTTGATCATAACCGCATTGAACAATTCCGAAAACGTGCCTTTCAAAAAGCAAAAAAAGGATGTGACTTTTTACTCTCTCACATGGCAGAAGATCTCTATAAACGCCTTAGCACTGTTGATCGCCTCTTTACATTAGCTCTTGATTTACACAGCCATACAGACCTTGCTGCGCAAGCTTTAATGAAATCTGGAAAAGTTTGTTCCATAGAACGCATTGAAACCGATACGCTTTATCAAAGCCATGATAAAAAATTCTATTTACGTCATCGAGAATTTCTTGATTTACCTCAAAGTTACTGTGACCTTATTGTTTCACTTCTTTCATTACAATTGACCAATGATACCCCTGGTGTTCTAAGCCAGATAAAAAATACCCTTAAACCAGATGGCTTATTTCTTGCTGTTATGGCAGGAGCTGGTACATTAAGAGAATTGCGCGAAAGCCTGCTGCAAGCTGAAAGTGAAATTTATGATGGAGCAAGCCCTAGGGTCTACCCTTTTGCCGACATTCGTGATGCAGGCGCTCTTTTACAGCGTATTGGCTTTGCCCTTCCTGTAGCAGACGTTGAAGATATCACAATACGTTATAATACAATGTTTGACCTTATGCACGATCTTAAAGCTATGGGAATGCAAAATGCACTCATAAATCGTTCACGACGCCCTGTATCCAAACGTTTTTTTCTCCGCGCAGCTGAAATCTATGCACAACGATTTAGTGATCCTGATGGACGTATTCGTGCACATTTTTCTTTCATCTGGCTCTCTGGTTGGGCTCCTCATCCCAATCAACAAAAACCGCTCCAGCCTGGTTCAGCGCAAATATCTCTTACAGATGTTTTACAGCCCCAAAAAATATAATCTAAAATTATTTTTTAAAAATACTTTTATCTGTTGTCCGTAATATTTGACTGGTGACCGTTCCTGCTACCATTGAATCACTCACGTTTAGAGCAGTACGTCCCATATCAATTAGCGGTTCAATAGAGATAAGTACAGCAACCAAAGTAACAGGAAGCCCCATAATTGGTAACACAATCAATGCAGCGAAAATAGCACCTCCCCCCACACCAGCAACACCAATAGAACTCAACGTTACAACACCAATAAGCGTAGCAATCCAAGTAGGATCAAGAGGATTAATACCCATAGAGGGTGCAATCATGGTCGCAAGCATCGCTGGATAAAGACCAGCACAACCATTTTGTCCAATTGTTGCCCCAAAAGAAGCTGCAAAACTCGCAATGGATTGTGGTACACCTATCCACTGTGTTTGCGCTTCAATATTCAAAGGAATACTTGCAGCACTTGAACGACTGCTAAAAGCAAATGTTAAAACTGGTAAAACCTTTTTAAAAAAACGAAAGGGATTAATCCCAGAAATACCAAGCAATACACCATGAATTCCAAAAATTAAAATAATACCGACATAAGAAGCAATAATAAAAACCAGTAAATTTAAAATATCTGCAATACGCGATATTGCTCCTACTTTCGTCATAAGTGCAAAAATACCATAAGGCGTCAAAGCAATCACAATACGGACTAACCGCATAATCCACGCTTGTGCCACTTGAATAAATAAAAGCGCTTTTTCTCCTTTTTCTGGCTCATCTTTCTTTAAAAGAAGAACCGATGCACCTAAAAATGACGCAAAAATCACAACACTAATAATTGACGTACGTTTAGCTCCACTCAACTCAGCAAATGGATTTTTAGGAATCATAGACAAAATCATCTTTGGTATATTCATATCTCCAAGTTTAGAAATATGACCTTCAAGAAGAGCAGAAACATTTTGCCCTTCATGCACCAAACCATCGGTTGTTAATCCAAAAAAATTAACCACAAGCACACCAACCAATGCTGAAAGAGCCGTTGTAAAAAGCAATATTGAAATTGTTATTATACTCATCTTTCCAACAGCATAAACAGAATGTAAATGAGCAACTGCTGAAACGATAGAGATAAAAACCAGTGGCATAACAATCATTTGCAACAATAAAATATAGCCTTCACCGACAATGTTAAACCATTCAACGGATTTCAATAAAGTGCTTTCACCCTCTCCATAAATAAACTGCAAAACACTTCCAAAAATCAAGCCAAGGATAAGCCATAGCATAACACGTAGTGAAAGACTCCATTGCATTTTCTTACTTTGAGAAACAAATAATAAAAAAATAACAAATAGAAATAAATTGACGAAAAAATTAAATGTCATTGTTTATGCTCACTATTATTATGGTTGACATAAATAATCTGCATAATTCAAAATCAATGCATGATATTTAAAATTAACCTATAAAGCTTACAAGGCTTTTACAAAATCATTATTTTTTTAATTTATAGATTAAAAGAGAATTTTTTATCTACTAATAACTGTTTAAAGAAAATAAATAAAATTATTTTTTTATTCTTTAAATTTTCACTCTCATAAAATAGTTAAAAAAGAGAAATATAAGCAACATTCATTGCATCTTAATACTGAATAATTACAGCATATCTTATTCTATAAATCTCCTTACCACTCTCTTTTTCTATTTGAACTGAAACAAGCTTTCCAAGCAAGGATGAATTAACAATCGAACATTCATGATTTTTCTAGAAAATACACCAACAAGCTACTTCTGCTCATTTTATGGACTGCACTCTCAATAGCTTTGATCAGCACTTCAAATATAATTATTTTATTGAAAATACTTTTTATACATTCTTTCTTTACTCTCAATGAAAGCTTTTTTATTTTTCAAAACTCTTTTTATAGTCATAAAAAAGGCTTTGAAAGCCACAATGCCTATTGAAAGACAAGGATTTGATTTATAATGATAATTTACTGTTTTGCATATTAAATGAGAGTTCCGAATAACGTAAGATTCTCTCATTTCAAACCTGTTTATCTTGAATCAATAAAAATCATTTGCTTGCACGTCATAAGCAGGGCTGGCGTATGGGTAAAAATGTATAAGAAAGGAGTAGAAATACCTCTTATGAAACATCTTAATGCAAGAGCTGTCGCAACATTGGAGGGCGGAGCTTGAGCAGCAAATATAAATAATATGATTGCTTTTTATAATAGCGCAGTAAAACGTTTTAACGATACCTATTCATATGCTGATCGAACAACACGTGCACATGCTGTAAATAATTTTGTCACTTTAGATATAAAAAAGATAAGTTGGAGTTATAATGTTACGCAAGAACTAATAAGAAGAAAGGTTTTGAATTTGAAGAGGCATGCCTCACTCAGAGTTCATATCATCCTTTTACGCAACAGTGGTTTTATTATAATCGGAATCTCAACGATGGAATTTACCAAATGCCTCGTATAGTCCTGATAGGACAAAAAGTTGAAAATAGGATGATACAAATTACAGGCATAGGAGCACGAAGCGTTTTTTCTGTATTGATAGCTAAGAATTTGCCTAATCTAGATGCAATAGATACAGGTCAATGCTTTCCACGGTATCTTTATAAAAACGTTGAATCTCTGTAACTGTTCATGATGAAAAACAATCCCATTTGTTTACGAATTCTACAGAAGAAAACACAACAGCTGATTTACAGAGGCGTGATGCCATTACGGATGAAGGACGAGCACATTTTAAAGCTGCTTATCCTAGTGAGAGCATAACAAAGACGATTACAAATTTCTAGATAATGAAAACAATGGAAAAGACTGAGGATATATGATTAAAATGAGAGGCTTTAAGCCTACAAATATTATAAATTTTATGAATAGTACAGTTTAAAGCATTAAAAGCAGTCTTACAGTAGATTTATAATGTATGGGGATAATTAATTGCCTATAATAAGTTGCGCTCATACTGATAAAGATTATTCTGCTATAGAAATGTTGTTCTTTTTTGAATTTTTGTGCGTATTCAAACACTCATTCGTTGCAAATTCAATCTCTTTATCTCGTGCCTCTTTATCAAGAATAATAGTATTTTAATATAATACCCCTTTGCATACAAATAGTTATTTCTTATCTATGAATAGCTTATAATTTCATATAACTCTATGAAGATAATATTTTTTATTTATCAATATTTAATGATGTAATTAACACATTCATTATATATATAATAATCTTTATTTCTATCTATTTACATAATATATTTCTTTTTTTATAAAAATAAAATTGAGTTATACATACATAGATCTATCGGTATTTTTTCTACTGTCTTTTTAGCGCACTGAAAGATTGATATCGTAATTTTTGTATAATAAAATACTCTTTCATATAAGCATCGTATATTGAATTATAATAATTGACTATTAACCGCAAATTATATTTTTTATCCCTTTGAAAAGTAAAAAATATTATTTTCAGACCTATTCATAAGTAGGCTTAGCCAAGTGAATAAAAAATGTTTGATAATAAGCTTTATCTCTTATGAACTATCTTTTGTACAAAGGGACAACATTATGATTACGGAAATATCGTGATATTATTGGGTATAAAAATCACACTCCCCAAGAAATTTTTGTATTGTATCCTTTCCGTTATGAGAAATGTTAAAAGCAAGATAGGATATGCTCTCTAGAGCAAATGAGTGAATGAACCACCACGGTGATATGTATTTTTAAAAAAGTAGGAAGTATCTTTGCTTCAAATTTAATAGGCACATTCTAAAAATAAAGGTTCTACAGACTCATTCCAAATAGAATAGTAATGGGACAAAAATTTTTCAGCATCTGTTTGTCCCATTGCAACGACCTCTTCTAAAGGATTAAGAAAATTTGTTTCATCAAAACCATTCGTATCATACTGTTTGCGATTTTTTAAGCCTTTACGAGCAATAGCAAGAGCTTGACGTGCTAACTCTAAAAGAATAGTTTGACGAAAAGGAGTTCTTAACCCTTCTTTAGGAACACGTTGGCGCAACTCTAAAACTTCTTCAAAACACCAATCTTTTGTCAAAGCCTCTGCCTCATTAAGTGCTTCCCTATCATAAAGAAGCCCAACCCAAAAAGCCGACAACGCACAAATGCGCTTCCAAGAACCACAATCAGCTCCCCTCATTTCTAAAAATCTTTTTAAGCGGACTTCAGGAAATAACGTTGATAAGTGATTAATCCAATCTCCCATGTTTGGAATTGAATTTGCAACTTGTCCTTTTAATGCTCCATTCATAAACTGACGAAACGTTATGTGTGTACAATCATAGTAACGACCATCACGCACAACAAAATACATTGGAACATCAAGGGCCCATTCAACATAATCAGCAAAACCAAAACGCTCAGAAAATACAAAGGGCAGAACGCCTGTCCTCTGATTATCCGTATTACGCCAAATTTCAGAACGCCACGACAAAAAGCCATTTGGGCGCCCTTCTGTAAAAGGTGAACTTGCAAATAATGCCGTTGCAATGGACTGTAGCTTCATGGATACTTGCATTTTTCGCCGCATATCACTTTCGGATGAAAAATCAAGATTAACCTGAACTGTTGATGTGCGATACATCATATTAAGACCATTATACCCCACTTTAGGCATATAATCAGTCATAATCTGATAACGTGATTTAGGCATTCGCGGCGTTTCAGCTAAAGTCCACTTTGGACTAGCTCCAAGACCTAGAAAACCTATACCTAATGGTTCTGCAATTTTTTTGAGAAGAGTTAAATGCTCCATCAACTCGTAATATGTATGGCTTACTGATTTTAATGGTGCACCAGATAATTCAAATTGTCCCCCAGGTTCCAAAGAAATGGCTCCCTGATCAACTGATCCTACGAGCCCAATAATATTCTCTTCATCTAAAATAGGTTTCCATCCTAAGGCGCTTTGCATCCTCTCTAAAAGCGCTCGGATTCCCCTCTCTCCTTCATAAGGAACAGGATGAAAACCATCTCTATAAAACGGAAATTTTTCATGTTCTGTACCAATGCGCCAATCATCTTCTGCTTTATACCCCCCTTGGAAATAGCTAACCAAAGAATCTAAGTTATAAATTTCACTTTCATCAGTTATATCAAGCGCCATAACTTACCGTATCCTATAATTGGTATCATCATCTTAAATAAATTGTTTAGAATGATTTTACAGATTTCTCAATCCATTGCCCAATCCCCCACGGTAGCATTAAGAAGAGCCAAAGCAGCAACAGCGGCAGTGTCAGCGCGTAAAATACGCGGACCTAGTGATATTGGAACCACAAAAGGATGTTTTTTTAAAAAGCTCCGCTCTTCTTCACTAAAGCCACCTTCCGGTCCAATAAGAATACCAGGTGTTGTAACGTCACGCTTTTTAAAAGAAGGTAATGGATTATGCAATTTATGCTCTTCATCACAAAAGAATAAAGGCTGTGTCTCATCCCACTGTGCTAAAAGTTCTGCTAATGATAGAGCCGATACGCATTTAGGAAGAGATAAAATTCCACACTGTTCAGAAGCTTCAATAACATTGGCTTCCATACGCGCCATATTGATACGCGTAACCTGCGTATGATGCGTTATAACAGGCTGCAAAATCGATACCCCCATTTCAACAGCTTTCTGCACCATATAATCCAACCGCGCATTTTTGAGTGGAGCAAAGCAATAAATAAGATTGGAATGCGTCGTTTGTAATCTTTCTTGATGGATAAGCTGAACCACAACAAATTTTTTCTTAACAGTGATAAGTTTAGCAAGCCACTCACCATCCTGTCCATTAAAAAGTAAAACTTCTGCTCCTTCTTTCATACGCAAAACATGCATAAGATAAGAAGCTTGTGCCCCCTCTATCTTTATTTCTTCATTCAAAGCCAATGTCTGTCGGATAAATAATCTTTTAAGTTTATAATTTATGCGCATAAAAATTTTGCCAATGCTCACTATCATCATCGAAAAAATGAAGAAAAATATATAGCAAAAAGAAAAAATTATATCTATAGAACTATAATATATTAAAGAATTATAGAGTTTTTTTAGCTTTATGAGATAATAATAGGAACTTATAGATCCTTAAGTGATTCTGCTTTCATAAAAGTTTAAATAATGCACCATTCATCTTTGCATTCAGTCATTGATGCATCCGTGGAGGAAAAATATGTCTGCTAAAAAAGCTACAATTATTACGATTACAACCCTCTTAGCCTTTATTTTGATTACAGTGGGAATTGGTTCTGTTGGAGCCGACGGGAAGCATACAATTACCAAAGATGGCTATGGTATTTCTTCTGCGATTCAATAAGCACTGGCCAACATCCCTTAAAAATTTAGTGCAACAAAATATTGCTAGCAGCCTTCTAAGATTTGCATCAATATTATGAATCTCTTGTATTTGAAAGATTTTATAAGAAGCGTTGTTCTTCCTCTCTTCACTCGTTTATCGACATACCAACCACGCTTATAACGTAGAGGGCGATTTTTATGACTTTATCACGAATAGATTTAAAATGAGAGAATCTTACGATAGTGGAATTTCTTATTTAAATTTAAAAACAACTCTAAATTGTAAATAGATGAGTTATAATTATAAAATAAAATGTTGTATAAACGAAAAATAATACTCAATCTGTATCAGTGTCTTTTGTAATTAAAAAATTACCACGATCTTGTCCTTTAGAGCTCAGAGAAAATGTAAAAGGCCATGCAAGGCTGTTAGCAAGGCATTGAACATCTTTACATAAAGTGTCTGATCTATAATTTTTTCGTAATTGTGCCTGTAGTATCAATTCATTCTGCTTCCCTTGGGAAATAGCAGTTGCAATGGTTCCTTGAATGGATAAGCTCAAGTCTGCTGTACGCATTAATGACTCTGTTACCTTCATCATACCTTCTGAAAAGCTTGTCTGAATATCCCAGTGATCAAATGTTGTTGAGAGAGAATCATCATTTGTTAAAAGAAATTGTTGTTTATTTGAAAGTCTTGTTTGTAATTCATTCAGATCATACCCTAATAGCCGACCAGAAGACATCTTCAGTGTTAATTCACTCTGCATTTTCGTAAAAATTTCTGGCCAAGAATCAGCAAGTGTTCGTACCGTTGCAGTAAAATTCGTTTTGCTTTGTATAAATGGAATAAATCCCAAGATTTCTAAAGTCTCCTGCATATCAATAGAAGCACCTGAAATATTTCCTCCAATACGCACTTTCTGTCCAGCTGACGTAACTTCAATATTACTTTGCACAGATCCACCAAAAATATTCGCATGTCCAAGATCAAAAATACCATGCCCATCTCTTATTTGTATTGCAGCAGCTAAATTTGTGAGTGAAATATTTCCTATTTTAGCTTGTGGCGCAGAAAGTCGTATATCCACGCCAATACGATCAAAAGTTCTCATGTCAAAGCAGGCATTTTTCTTTTTACCTGAAAAAAACATTGAACCCAAGAGGCTAAGGTCTAGATTATCAAAGGCTAAAGAGCCCATGACATTTGGTACATAATCTTGAAAATCGAGTTTTAAAGCTCCTCGCGCATTGGCTTTCCCCATCGTAAATGTAACATTGTTCATTTGGATATGCATTGGCTGCGCTAAAAAATGAGATTCCCATACAATGGGTATTTTTAATTTATGTCCCCAAAACTGATTTCCACCAACCCAAGACAATGTCTGATTCCATCCAGGAGAACGCATTGACACTTTTCCGTCAAAAATATAATATTCAGATAATCGAGCCTTTCCTGTAAAAGTTATTCCCCCACGTACAGAATTGAGACTTGCCCTAATATGACTTTTGCCTCCTGCAAGAAGCAGCAATGCTTGAGAAGCATCAAGTGATAATTTTGTAAACTCTCCGCGCCAACGCGCATCTGCACGTAACCGTACTTCCTGAGTTGATTCCGGCCAATCTAAAGTTGCATTTAATCCTGTTATTTTTTCTGCTACTCCTGAAAAACTATCGTGATACACAAGAACACCATTTTTAATGACAATCCGTCCAAAAGGTTGTTTTAAAAAGTGCTCTATCTCTGGATGCTCAGGATTATGTTTTAATATTTCACGCGTATTACGTATTGCCACCCCTAATGCACCTTGTGAGCGAGAAAACCGATCAAAAAAATCTGCTATTGTTTTAACAGGCTTTTCCATAACAAATTGAGGACGCATAATCCGCGTCTCTGAAAAAGAAATATGTCCCCAAAGAAGATCGACGACAGAAAGATCAACTTCTATTGATTCAGCTTCCATTAATGGCGCAACATCATCCATTTTTGATGTTAAAGTAACGCCAGAAAGAAATGCTTTAGGATAAGGAAAAAGATGTAACCGCGGTGGATCACGCAATTGCACATTGTAACCCGTCCATGCACTTAAATCCTGCGCTAAACGAATACGAATCGCATCTGTAGAAATAAGATAAGGTAAAACGAGAATCCCCACTCCAAATAAAAAGATAATTGTAATAAAAACTCCGCTCAAAAATTTTATTATTCTGATGCGCACATTATCCCTCTATACTTATCCCCCTATAACAGATTAAAAACAAACTTAAATGATCATAAAAAGTTTTTATAATCCTATAATTCACTATATCCACTTTGTATCTTCATTATTTTTGTTCTTTATCCAAAATTTATTCAAACAGCAATGTTGCTGCTTCTTTATAAAGCAATTATTTAAAAGTCTTCAAAACTATAAATCCACAACATTATAAAACCATTCTTACTGTTCTCATATGAATATTGCTATAAAACTCTATCGTATTATTAGAAAATGCTTTACAAAAAAAAACAAACAGCCTTACCGAAAGGATCTCTGAATGAATAATATTATCGACGGAAAAAAACTTGCTGAAGAGATTATTGCGAAAGTTAAGGCCGAAACAGCAAAGCTCCGCCATCACTATAATATACAACCTAGTATCGCTGTTATTATCGTTGGAGATGATCCTGCAAGTCAAGTATATGTCACCTCAAAAAATAAAAAAGCCGAAGAATGTGGGTTTCTTTCAATCAAACATGTCGTTTCCAAAGAAACGCAAGAAAAAGAACTCCTTCAACTTATTGCAACATTAAATTCTGATCCCAAAATTCATGGTATTTTGGTACAGCTGCCTCTCCCTGCTCATATGAATACAAATCGCATAACACAAGCCGTTGCTTTCCAAAAAGATGTTGATGGTTTTCATTATATTAATGTAGGAAAACTCGCGGCAAATGCACTTGAAGATGCAATTATTCCCTGCACTCCAGCTGGTGCCATGATGATGATTGAACAACACTGTGGACGAGATTTATCTGGACTTGATGCTGTCGTTGTTGGACGCTCTAATATTGTTGGAAAACCTATGGCTGCCCTTTTAACAGCAGCCAATGCCACTGTGACAATTGCCCATAGTCGTACCCGTGACCTTGATGATGTGTGTCGAAGCGCTGATATTCTCGTAGCTGCTGTAGGCCGCCCACAAATGATTAAAAAAGACTGGGTGAAAAATGGTGCAATTGTTATTGATGTCGGTATTAACCGCGTTGCTGCACCAGAAAAAGGTATAGGGAAAACACGTCTTGTTGGTGATGTCGATTTTGAAAATGTAAAAGAAAAAGCTGCTGCGATCACCCCTGTTCCAGGAGGCGTTGGACCAATGACAATTGCCATGCTTATGGTTAATACACTCAAAGCCGCTGCGCGATCACACAATCTTCCTATACCAAAATTCTAAGAATTGTAACAATTCATTTTGCATGGTTTCATTGCACATGATTTACCATTTTTACATTCGTCATGTCATAAAAACAGATGCCCCTTGATCTGCACGATTAACGGATTGACGAAACACATGAAAAAGTTCGCGTCCAACACCATGTTCATTTTTTGAAAGATCAGGAGACGTGGTTGTTCGCGCGTTAAATTTTGCTAAATCTTCCAAAAGAGTTAATTTACCCCCATGAACATCAAGGAAAACAATGTCACCATCCTGCAAACGTGCAATGGGGCCATTATCCACTGCTTCTGGTGTCACATGGAGAGCAGCAGGAATTTTTCCTGACGCTCCTGACATACGCCCATCGGTTATCAATGCTACCTTTTGACCGCGATCTTGTAAAACGCCTAAAATGGTCGTTAATTTATGAAGCTCTGGCATACCATTGGCTTTTGGTCCTTGATAGCGAATGACAGCGATAAAGTCTTTATTATGCAACACTCCAGATTTAAAAGATTTTTGTAGTTCCTCTTGATCATTAAAAACAAAGACTGGTGCTTTAATCTGCCAATACTCTGGTTTAACAGAGGAAACTTTTATAATAGCTGTTCCCAAATCTCCTGATAAAACACGAAGACCACCATCAAGCTGAAATGGCTTTCTCCACCCCGCTAACACCTTATGATCACCACTTTCCTTAAGAGCCGCTTCACGTACCACATGACCATCAGCAGAAAGCTTTGCTTCAATTGCATAAGCATTGAGATCTTTACCAAAAACCGTAGAGACATCTTCATGTACCAAACCTGCCTCGATAAGCTCGCGAATAATAAATCCCATTCCCCCCGCAGCATAAAAATGATTAATATCTGCTAAACCGTTAGGATAAATGCGCGCTAAAAGAGGCACAACGGATGAAATTTCTGCAATATCATGCCATGTCAATTTAATACCGCAAACAGCAGCCATAGCAATCAAATGAATCGTATGATTGGTAGAACCTCCTGTTGCATTTAATCCTACAATGGCATTCACAAAAGAACGCTCATCAATGATCATACCAAGTGGACTATAATGATCACCAAGATCTGTCATTTCAAGTACACGTTTCGTAGCTTCTTTTGTTAAAGCATCACGCAATGGTGTATTCGCATTAATAAAAGAAGCTCCCGGCATATGAAGCCCCATCATCTCCAGTATTACCTGATTAGAGTTAGCTGTTCCATAAAATGTACATGTTCCTGGCCCATGATAAGAACGTGCTTCTGATGCTAAAAGTGTTTGGCGATCTATTTTATTTTCCGCGTAAAGTTGACGTATCTTCGCTTTTTCATCATTACCTTGACCACTTGTCATGGGACCAGCTTCTATAAAAATTCCTGGTAAATGACCAAATGTTAGTGCACCAATCAATAAACCTGGTACAATTTTATCACACACCCCAAGATACAATGCTGCATCAAAGACATCGTGTGATAAGCTTATAGCTGTCGCCATTGCAATTACTTCACGCGAAAAAAGGGAAAGCTCCATCCCCGCATTTCCCTGTGTAACACCATCGCACATCGCGGGAACACCACCTGCAACCTGTGCAACACCACCAGCCATACGGGCCGACTCTTTAATTAAGTGAGGAAACTTTTCAAAAGGTTGATGCGCTGAAAGTATATCGTTATATGCCGTGATAATGCCAATATTCCCAACGATATTTCCCTTCAAACGCTCTTTATCTATTGCACCACAAGCAGCAAAGCCATGAGCCTGATTGGCACATCCTAAAAAACTCCGTTTGGGGCGATGAACTTGTGCTTTTGCAATACGATCTAAGTAAATTTCTCGTGTTGATCGAGAACGTTCATAAATCCTTCGTGTAACTGTGGCAATTGTCTTGGAAAGTGCCATATTTCTCTCCCCCTTTCATTGTTTCTTCCCCTCATTCATTGAGAGAGATTACGTTTTATTCACCTTGTGTCGCATACTTTGATTCACTTATTTCATTTTCTGCAGGCGACCAATAAACCTGAACAAGATGAGGGGAATTACGCAAAATTGCCCGAATAGGCATTTCTATTTCAAACCCGTCTTGACAAGCTTCTTCAAAACAATCGCGTTTCTGAAAACCTTCGAAATGGAGAATAATACAACGAGATTGCATAATAACTGGCAAAGTTAGTGAGAGTCTTGGCTCAACAGCACTCTTAGCATGAAGGGGTAAAACAAGTGCTTGTGTTCGTAAATCAAGCGCTTGCTTTAAACGATCAGCATCAGGAAAAAAAGATGCCGTATGTCCATCCTCCCCCATTCCTAAAACAACAACATCAAAGGGTTTAGGCAAAGTATTAACACGACTCGCCGCTGAAAAAGCAGCAAGTTCAGCAGTAATTGCTTTATGATAAAGCCCTACAAAACGTGCTTTTTCGGCAAAATTTTGTAACAAATGACACCGTACCATATATTCATTTGAACGTTCATCGTGTGTAGGGACAAAACGTTCATCGACCAAAGTGATAATGATCTTTTGCCAATCAATATCCGCTTTTGACAAATAATGAAAAAACAATTCTGGTGTTTTACCACCAGACACCGCTAAAACTGCTCTCTTGCGCTCAAGAACAGATACACTAAGCTCTGCGGCTACTCGATCTGCTAATGCCAAGGCTAAAGTCTGAGGGGTTTCAAAATCTAAACGGTCAATATTCATTCTATACATACTTATTGCTCTAAACTAAATTGTTCCATATACGCCCATCACGTTCCATGAGGCTCATCGAAGCAGACGGCCCCCACGAACCAGCGTTATAACTGTGAACAGGCTGTTTTATTGCTTCCCATCCCTCAATGATTGGATCAATCCAACGCCAAGCAGCCTCAACTTCATCACGACGCATAAACAGTGTTTGATCTCCACGAATAACATCCATTAATAAACGTTCATAAGCATCAGGATTACGTTCAGAAAATGCGGAAGCAAAACTCATGTCTAATGGAATGTGACGAAACCGCATACCGCCATAACTTGGATCCTTAATCATCAACCATTGTTTTACACCTTCATCAGGTTGGAGACGAATTACAAGCCGATTAGAAAAAATTTCATCTAAATCCACATTAAAAATATTATGAGGAATAGGTTTAAAAACCACAACAATTTCAGACATTCGCGTGAACATGCGCTTACCTGTTCGTAAATAAAAAGGCGTATTAGCCCAACGCCAGTTATCAATCTTAACCTTAAGTGCTACAAATGTTTCACTCTTACTCACTCTTCCCAGATCATCAAAATAGGACTCTACCGATATACCATTTGATAGACCAGAAAGATACTGCCCACGTACAGTATGCTGCCCTACATTATGGACATCAAGCGGTGTTAAAGAATGTAAAACTTTAAGTTTTTCATCGCGCACAGCATTAGCACTGTTAGTAAATGGTATTTCCATCGCAACCAAACAAAGTAATTGTAGCATATGGTTTTGAACCATATCGCGTAGAGCACCAGTGCTTTCATAATATTCTGTACGCCCCTCTAACCCCAAAGATTCAGCAACGGTTATTTGAACATGATCAATATAATTGGAGTTCCATAGCGGTTCATAAAGTGTATTAACAAACCGCAATGCCATTAAATTTTGAACAGTTTCCTTCCCAAGATAATGATCAATACGAAAGATCTGCTCTTCATTAAAGGCGCTTGCAAATACATCATTAAGTGAAACAGCTGTTTTTACATCACAACCAATTGGCTTTTCAATGATAATCCGTGTTTGTGCTGTCACCAAATCATTTTTTTCCAACTTCATCGCAATATCAGCAAAAAGTAACGAACCAACAGCCAAATAAAAAGCTCGAATATCCGCTGAATCTTGTGACAGAAGAAGGGCTAAATCCTCCCACCCTCGATTTGAGGAAACATCAACAGAAACATAGCTTAAACGTGCAAGAAAACGATTGAGTTCTGTTGAATTGAGATCTTTTGGATGGATATGTTTTTCTAAAGAAATGCGGACAAAATTTTGATATTCTTCACAACTTAAGAAAGTGCGCGAAACCCCAATAATACGTGTTGGCTCACTGAATTGCCCAGCACACTGACAATGATACAAAGCCGGCAAAAGCTTGCGCAACGCCAGATCACCATTGCCACCAAAAACAATACAATCAAAGGAAGAAACTGGAATAATTTTACGCACCATGAACTTGTTTATTTTTCTATTCGATTATGAAATCCCATATCACTTATAAAAGCTTTCATCATTAAAGCAGACAGATACTAAATAAGCCATTAATTTTCTTCATTTCAAGCAATGTTTCCATTAAAGGCGATCCAATAAAGAAAACCAACGCATTGCTAAAAATATAAGCGGATAACGCAAAACTCTTCCTCCCGGAAAAGATGAAATCTTTAAGTCTTGGAAATAGGAAAAACGTTCATATTTTCCAGTTAACCATTCTGCGTATAATTTTCCCACGAAAGGAGCCAGCATAACGCCATGCCCTGAATAACCACCACAATAAGTCATCCTTGAAAAAATTTGGCGAACATAGGGCATGCGTTCAACTGTGATGGCAACCGTTGCTCCCCACCGATGGCTTAAATTGATAGAATGTAATTGAGGATAAATTTCAACAATTTGCCGTTTTATACGTTCATCTAAATTTAGAGGATGCTTATTATCATAACTTTCTACACCACCAAATAAGAGACGATTATCAATGCTTTTGCGAAAATAGCGAACCATAAAACGGGAATCATCAACCGATTCCCCCCCTATAAGAATTGAACTATGCTTTGGTAATGGGTCCGTTGCTCCAATATAAGAGCGAATAGAAACAATATTTTTTTCAATAAAACGCTCCAGACCAAGTTTATACCCATTTGTTGCAAGTAAAACATGCTCTGCTGTTACACTACCTTTTTCTGTTATTACTTTCCAATGTGCTCCCTTGCGCCTTACGGTCGTTACTTGTGACTTCTCATAAAGCTTAGCACCAGCATCTTGTGCTCTTTTTGCCAACCCAATAATCAATTTTAAGGGATTTATATGACCGGTATCCGCATCATAAATACCACCACAATAAAAAGTTGATCCAAGTCGCTCAAATGTTTCAGCCTTATCCATAAAAGTAAGTGCGTGATAGCCATAACGCTGCATCGCCTCAATATGCTGTTGATAAGAGAGAAGCTCACGCCTTTTATGAGTTACAGAAAGCTGTCCTCCTATCAAATCACAAGGACAATTAGGCATTGCGCATAAAGCTAAAATATCTCTTTTAGCTTCTTCTGCTAAATCAAATAGAGCTTTACTTCGCTCAAAACCATACTTTTTTTCTAATGTTTCTACCCATTGCCGTTGCCCTGTTCCCAGCTGTCCACCATTGCGCCCTGAAGCACCATCACCAAAACGTGATGCTTCAGATAAAACAACATCTACTCCAGCCTTGGCTAAATGATAAGCAGCCGAAAGACCCGTAAATCCGCCTCCAATAATGACCACATCACACTGTCTGTTTTCACAAAAAGAAGGATAAGAGGGACGTTCTCTTAAAGCATCTTCATACCAAGAAATTCCTGGAGAAATTGAATTATAATCAATCATCGTCATAAAATTTAAACATTCAGCAGGAGATATTCACGCTCCCACGGACTGATTACTTCCATAAAAGTTTCAAACTCTTGTCGTTTGATTGCAGCATAAGTACTTACAAACACATCCCCTAAAATAGCACGTATCACTGTATCTTGTTCAAACAAATTGACTGCCTCAATGAGCCCACGCGGTAACTCAATATTATCAGCGTTTACATTATTTATCGCTGGCTCATCCGGCTCAATTTTTTGTTGCAAACCAATAAGACCACACGCTAAAGAAGCCGCAAGGGCTAAATAAGGATTCGCATCTGATGAAGGAAGCCTATTCTCAACACGTCGCGCTTGAGGAGCAGAACGGGGAACTCGAAAAGCTGTAGTACGATTATCATATCCCCACCGCAAATTAACAGGAGCCGAATTATCAGGGACAAGACGTCGATAAGAATTCACATAAGGCGCAAGCATCACAAGTACGCCTGGCATATGTTTTTGCAATCCACCAATAAAATGGCGAAAACAGATACTTTCTTCACCATTTTCCTGTGTAAAAATATTCATACCGGTTTTCTTATCAACAACCGATTGGTGAATATGCATAGCAGAACCCGGCTGCCCTTGAATGGGTTTTGCCATAAAAGTTGCATACATATTATGTTTTAGTGCTGCTTCACGAATTGTTCGTTTAAACATAAAAACTTGATCCGCTAATTCAATAGGATCACCATGACGTAAATTGATTTCAAACTGTCCTGCTCCTTCTTCATGAATGAGGGTATCAATTTCCAATCCTTGTGCCTCTGAAAATTGATAAATATCATCAATCAAATCATCGAATTCATTAACACCAGCAATGGAATACCCCTGTCCACCACCAATTGAACGCCCAGAACGACCAACCGGTGGAACTAACGGATAATCAGGATCGGGATTTTTTTGTACCAAATAAAACTCAATTTCTGGTGCCACAACAGGGCTTAAACCCATTTTTGTGTAAAAATGAACCACTGTTCGTAAAACATTGCGTGGTGTGTAATCCACAACCTGACCATTTTGATACACAAGATCACAAATCACCTGTGCCGTAGGAGCATCTTCCCATGGAACAATGCTTAACGTAGAAAGATCAGGCTCAAGGCGTAAATCACCATCTGCTTTAGGATATTCAAAACCATGACCATCTTCCGGATAATCCCCTGAAATTGTTGCCATAAAAACTGCTGAAGGCAATGCCAATGATGTTTCCGATGTAAATTTTTTAGAAAGCATCATCTTGCCCCGTGGTACCCCTGCTTGATCAGGCGTAATACATTCAATATCCTCTACCTTACGAAAAGCAAGCCATTGTGAAACTTGTTCCCAATTGCGCACACCACGTAAACTTTTGAGAAAACGAGAGACAGGTTTAAAATTCTTACTTTTCGTTTGTTTACCATTTTTTACAGCCATAACATACCAACTTTAAAAACAATCAAGTCCTATTCTTATTGTATCAGCCCATGCATAAACGACACGAAAAAAATTTATCAACTGATATTTTTGAAGAATACTATAAGATCTATCAAGGTAAAAGAACTTTACGCTCAAAAAGCTATCCTATCACCATAGTGAAAAAATTGATATTGCACCCGATACATCGGTGCGAACCTTCTCCTTATATAAAATAGCGAGAAATACCATATTGTACGTAACCTAATTCCGATTCAAATAATCATATATAAGCAAACATTGACGAGAATAATAAAGGCGAGATATTTAATTTCCTTTTGGTTGTAGCAATGCTTCATATTAAAAGAAAAGAAACTTTTCTTTTAATATGAAGCAAGTTTTGTAACTCTATTGTTATCCACATAGAAGTAAACACCCTAGGATGGTGAGTAGCCTTTACAGCTAGTGCTTACAAACACTCACCCCGCCATAATATGCGTAAATGTATTTTCAGGATAAGTCATACGCTCAGCATTTCCGACATGAAACTTAACCATCGTCTGCATAACAGAGCTATCAACCTTGTTCTGAGCGGATGGTACAGACTCTGCACTTATATCAATTCCCACCGCTTGACATTGCACTTCGCACACAATATTTAGAGCTGAGAATCTAGTAGAGCATACCAAATCCAATAGATAGGATTTTTTGCTAATTGCGCCATGCGTGATCCAACATTTGATAGTTTCCAGCCCACTAGGAGGTGTGTTATTTATATCTAAAAAGCCAAAAAATCAGGATATGAGAACACAATAATATCAATTTCCTTTGAACTAACGTCCTTTACGTCGATCTTTCACTATCGTAAAATCTTTTTTGTATCAGTTACTTTCACATACTTTGACTTATGATCTAGTGATACTGTGCAGATTGAGCACACATCCCCAGAGCCCAGATTATAATTAAGTTCGTACCATTCTGTTCTTTTATAGAGCTAATATTTGAGAATAAATAACCATAATCTTTAGATATAATACGCCTAGGTTTAATAATTACCGTAAGCTTATGTAAATCACAACCCAATTGTGATAATGCCTCATAAATTTTACGAGGGTATTCGTCATTGACCGTCACGGCATCGCAAAATGCTGTGGAAGTCGGATATCCTCCGCCTAGACTGATAAAACTTTTTTGATCCTTCAATGCGTAAATATCCTTTCCAGCCTTAGTTAAGGTGGATACTATTAACTCAGTCGAATTCAAATTAGAGCCCACATGCAAAGGCACCCCATTAAGCCTAATCCTATTGGATTCTAGCAAAGATAATGCGGCACGTAACTTCGCCGCAGTCATACCAAAACACGATCTATCCCCGTTTGCCAGTACATGGCACAATCTCAATGAGATTTTAGGTAATATGTCAAAATGGCGTGCAAGAGTGATGATGTCATGTAATTCGATAATATTATCACACTGGATATTTATATGTTTTCTAATAGATAATTCTATCTCTTCTCGAAGTTTTACAGGGATATTAAAAAATGTATCTCTACCTTTAAAACCATCTTTTTGCGCTAATGATATTTCATAACCAGACGCAAATTCCAAATCCCAGCAACATAACAAAGATACCCCGCACGTCCATTAAAATACCCTGCTTTTTCTCGCCCTAGGCATTCATAGCCCGACCGCGTAAAACAGGATACCAATTACAATATCAGACCATAAGGCTGCAAGAGAAAGTTCTTTTATATTTTTATCTTTACATTGCCTCTTAAACAAGCTCATCTGTTCATATAATGAGTTATATGTATAATACATATAACTTCTACAAAAGGAGGATTCATTATGTTCCGTAAAAATCTTTGGTAATACACTCGGATGATTGGATCACCTGTCGCCCGTCAATAATATAGTGCGAGTTAAGAAATTGGGGGAGGTAAGCTATGCAACTCGTGGATCATCCTTTTGTGAAGTTCGATCAACTCAAGCCGATTTACAACTTCACATATCCGTTATTTCGCACTATTTCAAATGAATTTTACGATTACCTAGACTTTAATAAACTAGCGCAAAGTAAGCAGATTCCACAAGCGCGTACCATTTCTCTTTATTTGCATATTCCCTTTTGCGAAACCATCTGTTCCTTCTGTCCCTTTCAGAAAGGGGCCTACAAGCACGTTAAGCAAATCGAATCTTATATGTCAGCGCTTACCACAGAGATCAGAACCAAAGGAAATTTCATTCGCTCGCTTAGAGGGCCCATCCGCAGCATCTATATAGGGGGGCGGCACACCGTCGCTTTTGTCCGCAGATAATATCCGACACATCGGAAAAGTATTGCATGCCGAATTTGAGCTCTCTTCCTTAACCGAATTTACACTGGAAAGCGAACCGAAGAGCGTCATACGTGATAAACTTTATGCTGCCCGTGAGATCGGCGTTAACTGAATCAGCTTCGGCATACAGAGTTTCATTGAGCGTTTCCGATCATTGTTTAACCTCACCTCAACACGTGAACAAATCAACAATACCGTGGCTTGATCACAAGACATAATTGGACATGTCGGTTTCAACCTACTATATGGCATGCACAGCCAGCAAGCTGAAGAACTATTATACGATTTGAAGCAAGCCAGCGAGCTTCACCCTGAAACCATCAACCTCTATGCAATCAACAATCTGGCTATCACGTCGCAACTGCATAAGTCTTACGCACAAAAAGGGCTAAAACCGTCCAGCCTACAGCATCGACAGATGCTTCGATTATTTAGCGATATCGTTATGCGCAGCTGCGGCTATGCGCCGTGTAATGGGCATTCCTATATCAAAATTGCCAATAACACTCCTCTAACGCTCGCTAAAACGAGTTCAGCTAATTATTTCCGCTATCACAAATATTTGCATGGTTATCATGACAATTATGTGGTTGGCTTTGGGGCGTCAGCACTGTCGATTCTCGGCTCACTCGTCACACGAGCCAATCCCAGTCGAAGCGGATACATTACCGACATACAACTTAAAGGAAAATCCAAAGTATACTACAATTGGGTATCAGCGGAGCAACAAGCCTCCAAAGCTTTGTGTATGCGGCTACCTTATAACGGCTATGCCAAAAAAGAAAGAATTGACTGGACCGCACTTCCCTCTTTCGTATACAATAACCTACAACAGCTCATAGGTGCAGGTCTCATCGCAGAAAGTGATAACAATCTCCAGCTGACTCAGCGTGGTTGGCAATGGTATTCCAACCTTATGTATTTTCTTCTACCTCAGGAAGACAGGAATATCTTGGACGACTATGTCGCAAACATGCTGAATACAACCGCCGTACTTGATGGAACAGCGGAAACCTGTGTGGCATCTTAAGGAGAACAGAATGTTCACGCTTTTTGCCAACAAGAACATACGCTATTTTTGCCTAACCGTTAGTCTGCTCGCCTTACTCAGCGGTGCTTTGCGCACTGCCATCCCGCTATTAGCAAGACAATCTGGATATGGCATAATCGGAGTAAGTTGGGCGCAAGGTCTCTTTTCATTAGCGTGGCCAATTTTCGGCATCCTTGCAGGCGCTTTACTTGATCGCTGCGACAAAATAAAACTTGCCACCTCGGCTCTCTTCATCTTCATGCTACTGCATATTGTCCTGTTCGTACTGCTCATGATACAGATTACTCCAACCGAACAAATTTTCTTCTATGCAACCATTGCTGGATTCATCGTCGTTTCTGCCGAAGCTTATATAATGACGATTCCACCACTTATCATGGAGGGAGAGCGATTGATGACCTTCTACTCTATTGTCTTGTTTTTAGATTTCGGGGTCTCCTATTTTCTTGCCCCTGTCATAACAAGCAGCATTTTAGCGCATAGCACACTGCTATTTCTCGGCCTGTTAATCGTGCTTTTTATCACATTGATTTTTACCGCTCGCCATGCTGTTCCGACATCGCCAACACCTGATAAAGAAAACATCACTTTCCGTTATATCATTGCCGGCTTTCATTTCATTTTTTCAAATCGGCATCTTACCTCCCTTACATTACTCACATTCTTTCTATCGGTGGTATTTGGAGCATTCCTAACCTCATTCATCTTCTTCGTTACCGACAGTCGGTATCTGGGCCTACATAGCAGCCAATATGGCGTGATGTTTGCAGCCTACGCGCTTGGTACAATGGCAGGTGCCTTATTTGCACCGCATATACGTTATGCACCGGTGCGCCTAGCTGTTCTCACTGACGGTTTAGGAACGGTTGTCTTGCTGTTGATTCCAGCCTTTTCAAAAAGTGCTGTCGTCGTATGGGGCGTCACCTTTATCGCTGGCATTGGAGCAAGCTTATGGTTTATTGGTGTTACCGCCTTCAGGCAGCGCCTCACACCAAAGCAACTTCTCGGGCGAGCTAATTCTGCTTTTCGAGTGATAGGCTATGCTGGAACGCCGGTCGGAAGCTTTTTGGTCGGCGTCCTTGGTTCTTTTATATCATTGCAGTTTGCTGCCACCTTTATCGCTGGGCTCCTATTGGTGGCTATCGCGATAACGCTTCCATTTCTTTGGCAGGCTGATCATATAAACACACCCAATCCTGCCACGAGGTAACAGCTGCTTTAAAAAAAAGACACGGTCAAAAAAGGCACACATACCCTATTACGCAATCGATTGATCTGTTCTTTGGATGAGAAAATTATCACCATAATGGCTGATAGAGCCAGCGGCACTATAGAAGCAGCCAAACAAACGCTAAAGACAAAACAGCCCCTTTACGTTGCATTGGGCGATGATCCAACGCCTATATGAAGGATGCAGAGAGCTTATAGCGTACGAAGTGCAATTCTTAACTAAAAACTCCGCCCTAGCAATGCCTACTTATACTCCAGTTAATCCGTTACCCGCTGGACATCAAATGCCTCACCCCTTTACTGCTCCTCAAAATACATTTTGCTGCACTTACGCGCCGTATTCTTCCTTTGTAATTAAAAGAGCAGCCCTCCTTTCCTAGTTTAGGATCCCTGCCTACACAATGCAGCAACAGATGCGACCATATATGCATTCACGCCTTAGGACCTGCATAGTAGAAAGCTTAGTTCGAGAGATTCATAAAGCCTATATCCCAATAAATTTGCCGCCCAATCCATCTTTTAAAAGGGCAGTTTTATATAAACCGTTAGAGCAAGCTATGAAATCCTTAGGTGTATTAGAAATAATTGGCGGTTTTTACCTCAGACCAATGTTGATTGACTTTTACTCGTGCATATACGCAAGCGGTGCTACTCTTTTCTTAGATAGAAAGGACATAATCGTTACCATCTGACCTATTATTGTTTGAAAATAAAAAAAAGTATCAGTGCGACTGATGATATTGAAGAGCTATCTCATTATGTGGCTGTACTTAATTACGGCATTATTACGGCATTGGGAAGCTAGTCACGCAATCACCCGTTTCTGCGCGCCTTCTGCATGATATTCATAAGATTTTATTACGCGATAAACGCGGTACGTCCAAAAGCCTTGGCGAATTTCGCAAAGCACAAAATTAGCTTGGTGGTACGCAACTAAAGACAGCGTCATTCGTGCCGCCCACTCCTACCACAGCCCCCCACTCTCTCTACCACCACCCCCCGCTTAGAATCGCGCCAACTCATCACCAGTGCCTCGTTAAACACCACACCAGTCTCAAGGGCGGTAAAATGCGCCTTGCCGCATTTAATCTTCAGCATTTCTTTAAGGCGCAAATCAAACTCGCTATTCGTTCCTTTTGTTTCCAGTACAAAATAAAGCTTTTGCGCGCCATCTCACTCTAAAAAAACCGCCCAATCAGGCGTATAAGAACCAATGGGAGTGGCTATTTTTAAATTTCTTGGCAGTTTAAAAAACAATCTTACATCAGAGTCATTATCAAGATTTTGCGCAAACTCTTTCTCAATACGGCTCTCACAAATCACATGATCATAAACACTTTTCTCATTGACCACCGCCGGCCATATGATCGCCTTTTCCGACCTAATTTACAGATGTGGGATCAATCTTATTATGATGCGCACATCCAGAGATTATTTTATCCTCTGCATTAGAACCAAAAACATGAACAATACGCAAGCAGCTTCGGTAAGAAGACCAACCGTTCAATCTCAACCTACACGAAAATGCATGTGCAGGCGAATGCCCCCCATAATATGCAATATTTCAAGCCCGTCTATAGTGGTATCCCTTTTTAAAATTGTGCCTATGGCTTATAATAATCTTCAAAATATACATTTAGCCCTTGTCTGAAATAACTCAATTTTGGATTGATGAGAACGAAAACGCGCTGCGATAATCACGTTGTTCAGCCCTAATAACCGGCACAAGGGAGCCAATATTCCTGTACCACCAACGACTAAATAACGGTATTTCCTATCAATTTTGATCATATCCTCCACCCTTATTATTTTAAAATTTGTACATTTTATCAGCAAGATGTGCGCAGCAAACCCGTACATTTGCGCTGCTAAGTCTCCATGTACGGACTGCATTCTCAGACACAAAATCATCTTTAGCTGAAGCAACTTGATATTGCAGTGCCTGTCCATAAAGCATATGCACAATTAGTACCAAATATACACATGGCAGTGCGCATTTTTGGTTGTATTGTCATGAGAGAAAAGACCAAAAGCTTTATCTAAAAAGCATCATAATCTAAATTATCAAGAGCATTTTTCAATCCCCCTGAATAAGACCCGTGATAAACAGGGCTTGCAAGAATAACATCATCAGCGTCTGCGATTGTTTTGACAAATGTATACACTTTAGCATCGCAATGGTAATAACTTATAAAAACAACAACTTTTTTAAATGCCTCCTCAACGGCGTATGAATATAAGCACGTTTTTTCTCGTCATTTTTTAAGGTATTAAACTCTTCCAATCTACCGAGCTTACTCTTAAATTGAAGCCGAATGATTTTAATAAATCCATATTATTTTAAAATTCAATAAAGAATATTAAGACTACAATCAAAGGCACTTCTTTTCAATATTAAGCAAGTTTTGTAAGCTATATTGTTATCTCTATAGAAGCAAAACAGCCTCTATGGACGGTGAATAGCTATGCCTTCACAGCTAGTGCTTTACAAGCGCTTTTATAACACTCACTCTGCCCCAAACATAGGATTGCATTTTATTAAATAACCCACGCGCATATAATTAAAGATAGAAACGATTAAGCTTGCACCAATCATGCCAAGCCAATAGCCAATAAAGTCATATTCAAAAAAATGCGCCATTAGCGCTCCCCCCAATAGGACTAACCCCCAATAACTTATTGCTACAACAATTGTTGACCAAAACGTATCAAACAAACCCACAAGTATGCCATTGAGCATAGCTCCTAAAGTGCCAAAAGCAAAAGACAATAAGATGAACGGAAGCAACTCCCAAGAGAAAACAACAACGCGTTCTGAAGAAATATTAAAGATGGTTGTAAGGATGAATCCATAAGAGAGATAAACAATCCCTGATAAAAACAAGACATAAGCTACAGCAAAAACTGTGACACTCATACGCAATTGTTTTAGAGCCATATTATTCCTATCTGCTCTATACCACGCTGCTATTGTCGCGGCTGCGCTGGAAATCCCCAAAGCCACCACAGAAATAAGCATATCGAGACGCATCCCTATCGTATGCGCGGCCAAAGATTCAACCCCATAAGCCGTAATCATAAATGCAATGACCGAAGGAAAGCCCTCCGCAATAAGAATACGTATACCAATGGGTAGCCCTACTCGCAGCAATTTTATTATTCGTGAAATCTCTAACTTTGGTCTCAAATAATTAAAGCGAAAAGAATGAAAAGCAGAATTGCGGGACAAAATTATTGCTGCTGCAATAACAATTAAAATACGGATCAAACTGCTCGCAATTCCTGCACCAAAGACACCTAATCCGCTTGCAGAACCTATACCAAAAATAAGCAGCCAAGAGATAAGAAAATTCACAAGGATAGCCGCAAGCATAACCCAGGTTAAGGGCTTTGGATTACCAATTGCTGACAGTAATCCCCGGCTATTTACATAAAGATAAAAAAACACCACCCCTATAGCAGCGCCACGATTATATTCTTGCGCTATAGTAGCAATTGCCTCATCTTGTCCGAGAAGACACAAAATATTCCTCGTGTTGAGTAAAATGATCGCACTCATCATTCCAATCAAAAGGGAAAGCCATATTCCTTGATCAAACCATGCCTTTAATGCATATCTATCTTGTCTGCGAAAACTTTCCGCAAGTTTTGGTGCAACCGCGGTAATAATACCTAGCCCAAGCAACATAACAAAACTAAATATACTCAGAGCTAACATTGTACCACTCAAGGCTTGCACGCCTAAATGCGCTACAAGCGCTGCATCTGTGAAGGAAATCATCATCTGAGAGATAAACCCTATAGCCAGTGGCATGCCAAGAGATAGCAATTGCTTCATCACAACAAACATTGTGAAATACCCTTCCATATTGAAAGGTGTATTAAGATCGGATCTTTTAAACAAAACACATTGATTTTTTCCGTAAAGCCTTTCCATCGCAAGTCTTGCCTAAAGGATGCATAATGAGAACGCATTACGGTAAGAGGAGATGCCCAGTTCTTAAAAGAGAAGCGCAATGCGCCTTTATTGGTTTTTTGGACTTTATGCCATGCGTTTTTTTTGTACAATATTATGCCCCCAAGCAACTACAGTCATTGATAAAAGATCCTCAGCGAGCCGTTTGTTCGTCTTGTATATCCATTTTTAGTATTTTTAATCAAACTTTTTGGTACTGCAAGTAATACACCTGTGCTAACCTTTGCTTATTCGCTGCTTACATACGTAAAAAACAAAGCCGACCAAGTTGTCAAAAAACACAGGCATTAGCATTTTTACAATCCATTGTGCCTATACACCGATTAAAACAGCTATTAATTTCGACTAAATCCATATAAGATGACCCACACACTATTTTTTCCTGTGTCTTTATGTAAGTCATAGGCAAGTCCCTATTCAACTGTATCTTCACTCTCAAACCTCCTCGTCTTTATTAACTTTTTATCAGTATAAAGCCAAGCCAAATTAAGCGGGATAATTAAACATATACAAACCAAGGCGAAACAAAAAGCTGCTTCTATACAAACATTGTTTGCCAACCAACCAATCAGCACAAGCGCTAAAATACCAAAAATACGAGCAAGAAAACTAACAATGGATAAAACCGTATTTGCATTCTTTTGTTGAATATGTTTAAAAAATTCTGCTTCAAACTGCGTTACGGGGACAGAAAAAAACTGTGAAATACGGTGAATAAAATAATGGGGGCCCAACTGTTTGCAACGAGAAGCAGAGCAAGCATAACAACAGCACTCAGGACTAGTGAATACAAAGTTATCGCCATAGGAGCGTATTTTTGCATAAAATATTTAATTACAAAGCGATTAAATAAGTATTTTACGAGAGTATAAGACACAAAGCACAGGCCAAGAATAAGAATTTTAGTCTTTCCTGTTGCATTGTCTAATACTCCTGTTTGTCCAAAAATAAAAGGTTGCCAAAAATGAAATACTGGCTGCAATGCAGCAACAATAAAACCACATATCAATATATAATATAACCCGATCTTTGAGGTAACTAAATAAGCAAAAGCTTCTGTTGCATGCAACAAAGAACCTGAGTCTATTGGCTGACTATCCGAAACGGATGCAATAGCTATCCCCGTCACCCGACTAAACAAGAATACAAGCACGAGAAACCCGAAAGAACAAAAATAATATGCTGACTGATAATTATCCATACACAAAACAATAAGAACACCTAGCGCACCAGCAACCATATTCATGAATGCCGCTAGTTCCCGTTTATAGGCGTTTACTTGGTGGTAGATCAAATTACCCTTGTAACCACCGCCGTCGATTAAGCCTTTAATCCATGTGCTATCAGCGCCAGAACATAAAGCAAAGCCTAAAGCATAAATAATTTCTGCCAGAATTAAGACAAAAAAATTAGGCGCGTAGATACATAAAAAGAAAAAGAGCGAAAAAAAGAAACATGATAAGATAACATTTTTTTTAACGCCAATTTTATCTCCTAAAATCCCACAAGGCACTTCAAAAATACAAATAGCTGCGCTAAACACAATTTGTAATAAAGCTAACTGTGTTATACTAACGCCCATAGACAAGAAAAAAAGCATGGAAAGAATCTGTAATCAGCCGACCCCCACTCATTGCCGCACAGCCATAGAGCAACTTTTTAACTTCATAATCTATCGTCATTAATATATCCAAAAGCTATAAAGCTGGCGTTTTTTCTGCCGCCAGCTTTATATATTTTAAAATCTCAATTCAGAAGGGCACCTCGAGCAGCCATTTTCTGCTCACTTACTCGGGCTTTGAGCGTAGCAACATCAACACGCTTAATTTTAATTTTTTTCAGTGGATTATACATATTTTTAGTTTTCATAACTTTACCCCCCGTATTAAATGAAAACAATTAAATTTAACATGAAGTGTACATTATAGCTACCTTTTGTCAATTTATTATCTTGATATAAAAAGCTTTGCTCTCCCCCTCACCCACGTTAAGTATTTCATGCACCAATCATTCTGCAACAACCACCGCAGCACTTGGAAACTCATGCGCCCCTTCGGGCAAAGTACGCTTATATTCACGCCAATTTATCACCGGCTGGTCGTTAAACGCAACGCTCGTTTGCAGTGCAGCAAAATGCGCTTTACCGCATTTAATCTTCAGTAATTCTTTAAGGCGCAAATCAAACTCGCTATTCGTTCCTTTTGTTTCCAGTACAAAATAAAGCTTTTGCGCGCCATCTCACTCTAAAAAACCGCCCAATCAGGCGTATAAGAACCAATGGGAGTGGCTATTTTTAAATTTCTTGGCAGTTTAAAAAACAATCTTACATCAGAGTCATTATCGAGATTTTGCGCAAACTCTTTCTCCACACTGCTTTCATAAACCACATGATCATACACACTCTTCTCACTCACAACAGCTGTACGCTCTAAATTTGCCACAAGCTCTTCACTGGTAAAAAGCTCTTGCACACTATATTCTTGCCCGACCAGCTTTAAATATTTAATGCCATCAATTGTAAGATTAACATAGGTTTTATTGAGTATTTCTTCTATGCACTCTAAAAAAGCTTGTGGATTTTTCACAAACTCATGCTCACGACCACTCTTTGTCAAAATACCAATAATTGTCTTTGCGGTTAATTTCAGCTTTAAGGTCAAATAATGTACAATGTTCGGCAGTGCACAAAAACTATAATCAAGCGCACTCTGCTTTAATAACTGCTCTTCATAGGTCACACCAGCACTATCCAGTTCTATCTCTACAAGGCATTGATTTATAATGATAATCTAGCGTTATTCATATTGAATGAGAGTCCCGAATAACCTAAGATTGTCTCATTTTAAATCA